>NZ_JAAGPH010000050.1:0-49205 GCF_017104705.1 Burkholderia sp. Se-20373
ACTATGTGCGGAGAAAAGGTGTGCGATATGGACAATGCGCGTGTACAGTATGCCTATATATTTATCTCACTGATAGCGACAGAAGCGAGGCGTACACCTAGGCAACCACTCTGTCCCTACGCGACGCTCTTCCGATCTGACGTGCATCGGGCCCATGCGCACGCCGGCCGGCACGAGCCGGTCGCCGGCTCGCACTTCCTCGCCCTGGCGGCGGATGTGCGAGCCGCTGCGCTGCGGCGCGTCGAACGCGACCCAGCGGTCCTGCTCGCGTGCGTGCTCCTGCATCACGACGGTGTCCGCGCCGGGCGGAATCACGCTGCCGGTGAAGATGCGTGCGGCCGTGCGCGGGGCCAGCGGTGCCGGCGTGTCGCCCGCATAGCAGCGTTGCGCGACGTGCAGCGGCTCGCCGTGCGCGAGATCTGCGTGACGCACGGCGTAGCCGTCCATCGCGCTCTGGTCGGCCGGCGGCTGGTCGAGCACGGCGGTGAGCGGCGCGGCCAGCACGTGGCCGGCGGCTTCCGCGACCGGGATGGACGTGGTGGCGCCGAGCGGCGCGAACGCACTGGCGAAATGCTGCTGCGCGGTGTCGAAATCGGTCAGGGGTTTCATCAGGAGCGTGCCGGATGCGCTTGGGCGAGCGCGGGTTGATCGGGTTGAGAGGGCCGAGCGGCGTCGGGCGACACGTACTCGACGAAGCCGTCGTTGCGGCAGAAGCCGACCAGCCTGACGCCGGCTTCGCGGGCGACGTCGATCGCGAGCGAGGTCGGCGCCGAGATCGTCGCGATCATCGGGATGCCGACCCGCGCGGCCTTGCGCACCAGTTCGTAGCTTGCGCGGCTGGACAGGAACACGAAGCCGTCGTGCAGGTTCGCGCGGCGCCGCGCGAGCCGGCCGATCAGCTTGTCGAGCGCGTTGTGGCGGCCAACGTCCTCGAACACGTCGAGCACGTCGCCGTCGCGGTCGCACCACGCGGCCGCATGGATGCCGCCCGTCTCGCGCATCAGCGTCTGGTGGGCCGGCAACGCGCGCGCGGCCCGTTCGATCGCCGCCGCGCCGATCCCGGCGGCCGTGCCGGCGGCGGCGATGCGCGGCGGGTGCAGGTCGAGCTGCGCGATGCTTTCGATCCCGCAGACACCGCAGCCGGTGCGGCCGGCCAGCGCGCGCCGGTGCGCCTTCATCGCCATGAATGCCTGCTGCGACACGGTCAGCCGCACTTCGGCGCTGCCGGCCCGGCATTCGCTTTCGATGTCGAAGACGTCCGACGCGCGCTCGACGATGCCTTCGCTCAGCGCGAAGCCGAGGCCGAACACGTCGAGGTCGAGCGGGGTCGCCATCATGACCGTGTGCGCAATGTCGTTGAACACGAGTGCAACCGGCGTTTCCTCGACGACGCGATCGACGGTGTCGCGCGCTTCGCCGGCACTGTGACGCGTCACCTGACACGCGGTGCTGCCGGTCGGCTCGTCGCGGCGGATGCAGGACTCCATGCGGTTTTCTCCAGGCGGATCGGCCGGCGGGCCGGCCGGGTCGGGCGCGTATGCCGGACCAGGGGAATCGAGAGGCTGCCGAGCGGCGCGGCGGAGGGGGCGCGCCGTCGCTTCGGGCAGGCGTTTCATGGGATGTTAACGGGGATGACAGGCGCGCCGGAGATACAGCGCTGCAACGCGGAAAGCAGTACAGCTGACCATCCCGCAGGCACGAAATGTGTTTTCCGTGCACACATCTTCGGCGGCGTAAGCAGCACAGTTTCAACGCACGTTCGAACGATTGCGAGTATCGTTGCAAACGCGATATCGTCATTCACGCTTCGATGCCATGCGAGTGACTGCTTGTGTTCGCATGTGTTGTCGCCAAGCCGTCGCGCGATTTCCTGCTTCGAGCGTACGTCCTCACAACCACGAGCAAATTACGGTCATGGAAATCTTCGATGCGTTCCATCTCGCCCGCTTGCAATTCGCGTTCACGGTGTCGTTCCACATCGTGTTTCCCGCGATCAGCATCGGTATGGCGAGCTTCCTGGCAGTGCTGGAATGGCGCTACCTCGTCACCGGCGATGCCGCCTACAAATCCATGTTCCAGTTCTGGTCGAAGATCTTCGCGATCGGCTTCGGGATGGGCGTGGTCTCCGGCGTCGTGATGGCGTACGAGTTCGGCACCAACTGGGCCGGCTTCTCGCGCGTCGCGGGCAACATCACGGGCCCGCTCCTCACGTATGAAGTGCTGACGGCGTTCTTCCTCGAAGCC
Organism: Burkholderia sp. Se-20373; assembly: GCF_017104705.1. Taxonomy (NCBI): domain Bacteria; kingdom Pseudomonadati; phylum Pseudomonadota; class Betaproteobacteria; order Burkholderiales; family Burkholderiaceae; genus Burkholderia; species Burkholderia sp. Se-20373. The sequence goes on from NZ_JAAGPH010000050.1 coordinate 2,245, forward strand.
GGCTTCCTCGGCGTGATGCTGTTCGGCTGGCAGCGCGTGAGCCCCCGCGCACACTTCTTCGCGACGCTGATGGTCGCGGTCGGCACGCTGATCTCGACGTTCTGGATCCTCGCGTCGAACAGCTTCATGCAGACGCCGCAGGGCTACAAGATCGAGAACGGCCTCGTCGTGCCGGTCGACTGGTTCAAGATCGTCTTCAACCCGTCGTTCCCGTACCGGCTCGTGCACATGACGATCGCGGCGTTCATCGTCGCGGGCTTCATCGTCGCCGCGTGCGGCGCGTGGCACTTGCTCAAGGGGCGCCGCGACGAGTCGGTGAAGCGCAGCTTCTCGATGGCGCTGTGGATGCTGCTGGTGCTCGCGCCGATCCAGATCGTCGTCGGCGATGCGCACGGGCTGAACACGCGCGAATACCAGCCGGCGAAGATCGCGGCGATCGAGGGGCTGTGGGAAACCGAGAAGGGCGGCACCGCGCTGAACCTCGTCGGGTTGCCCGACATGCAGGCCGAAACCACGCGCTATGCGATCCAGGTGCCGCACCTCGGCAGCCTGATCCTCACGCACAGCTGGGACGGCGAGATTCGCGGGCTGAAGGAATTCCCGCCGCAGGACCGCCCGTATTCGCCGATCCTGTTCTGGACGTTCCGGATCATGGCGGGCCTCGGGATGCTGATGCTGCTCACCGCGCTGCTCGGGCTGCTGCTGAGAAAGGGCGGGCGCCTGTATGAAACGCGCTGGTTCCAGTGGTTCGTGGTGGCGATGGGGCCGTCGGGCATCGTCGCGCTGCTGGCCGGCTGGATCACCACCGAGGTCGGGCGGCAGCCGTGGACCGTGTACGGCGTGCTGCGCACCGTCGATTCGGTCTCCCCGCTCACCGCGCAGCAGGTCGGCGTGTCGCTGCTGGTCTTCGTGGTCGTGTATTTCCTGGTGTTCGGAACGGGTATCTATTACATGATGAAACTGATGAAGCGCGGGCCGGCTGCCCAGGCCGGGTATATCGAGCTGCACCGGCATCCGGGGCTGCGCAAGAGCGCGCTGTCCACGCCGCTGAACGTCACCGAAGCGGAGTAAGCCATGCACATCGATCTTCCTGTCATTTGGGCCGCGATCATCGGCCTCGGCGTATTCATCTACGTGATGCTGGACGGTTTCGATCTCGGCATCGGCCTGCTGTTTCCGTTCTTCGATGCGAAGGCCGAGCGCCAGGTGATGCTCGACACCGTCGCACCGGTGTGGGACGGCAACGAGACGTTCCTGGTGCTCGGCGGCGCGGGGCTCTACGGCGCGTTCCCGGTCGTGTATTCGACGCTGCTGCCGGCGAACTACCTGCCGCTGGTGCTGATGCTGGTCGGGCTGATCTTCCGCGGCGCGGCGTTCGAGCTGCGCGCGAAGGCCACCCGCACGCAACACATGTGGGATCTCGCGTTCATCGGCGGCTCGGCGCTGGCCGCGTTCTGCCAGGGGATCGTGCTCGGTTCGCTGCTGCAGGGCATCAAGATCGAGAACAACCAGTTCGCGGGCGGGCCGTTCGACTGGCTGTCGCCGTTCAGCCTGCTGTGCGGAATCGGCGTGCTCGTCACGTATGCGACGCTCGGCTGCGGCTGGCTGATCCTGAAGGTCGACGGCGAACTGCAGCGCAAGATGCGGTTGCTGATGAAGCCGCTCGCGGGCGTGCTGCTCGCCGTGATGGGCGTGGTCAGCCTGTGGACCGTGATCGGGCTGCCGGCCGTCGCGCATCGCTGGTTCGGCAGCGGCAACCTCGGCTGGTTCCTGCCGGTGCCGGTGCTCGTCGTCGCCTGCGTGTGGGGCATCTTCCACACGGTGAAGCGCGCGCACGAGGCCACGCCGTTCCTGCTGACGCTCGCGCTCGTGTTCCTCGGCTACACGGGGCTCGTGATCAGCATCTGGCCGAACATCGTGCCGCCGTCGCTGTCGATCTGGGATGCGTCGTCGAGCCACTCGAGCCAGCTGTTCGCGCTCGTCGGCACGGTGATCGTGCTGCCGATCATCCTCGTGTACAACGCGATGCAGTACCGCGTGTTCCGCGGCAAGGTGCGCGAGGGCGATATCGGCTATCACTGAGCGGCCATCACTGAACGCCGCATGAGGTGACGGGCAGGGCGGGCGCGGGCGTATCATCACGCGCAGCGCGTTGCCCGCCCCGGCCTTCACCCGGCAGCGGCCCGCCACGCGCGGGCCGTTGCGCATCGGGCGCCGGCGCGCCGCTTGATGCATTCCCTGGCAGTCGAGAAAACACCATGATCGTCCGACCGCAACAAAACTGGCTCAGGATGCTGTTCGTCTGGAACGGCTCCGTGCTGCAATCGATCATTCCGCAGCTCGTGTTCATGGCGGTCGTCAGCACGCTGGCGGTCTTCACGAACGGGCGCATCTTCGGCGAGAAGATCCCCCTCAACACCGCGCCGTTCACGCTGTTCGGGCTCGCGCTCGCGATCTTTCTCGGGTTTCGCAACAGCGCGAGCTTCGAGCGCTTCAAGGAGGCGCGGCATCTGTGGGGCAACCTGCTGATCGCGGCGCGGGCGCTGACGTCGCAGTTCAATCGCTACCTGCCCGACAGCGTGAGCGACGCCGAGCGCAACCGGCTCGCCGACCTGCTGATCGCGCTTACCTATGCGCTCAAGCATCAGCTTCGTCATACCGATCCGACCGCGGACCTGCAACGCATTCTCGGTGCGGAACGCACGGCCGAGCTGGGCGGCAAATGCTTCAAGCCCGTCGCGATCCTCGACGAGCTGCGCGGCGGCATCGTCCGTGCGCTGGGCCGCGCGCCCGGCAGCGACGCGACCTGCTGGATGCTCGAAACGCAGCTCGACGAGATCGGCAAATCGGTCGGTGGTTGCGAACGCATCCTGTCGACGCCGATCCCGTTCTCGTACAGCGTGCTGCTGCATCGCACCGTGTATGCGTATTGCGTGCTGCTGCCGTTCGGTCTCGTCGATTCGACGGAGTTCTTCACGCCGCTGATCTGCGTGTTCATCTCGTACACGCTGATCGCGCTCGAAGCGATCGCGAGCGAGGTGGCCGAGCCGTTCGGCCTCGCGCCGAACGCGCTGGCGCTCGATGCGATGACGCGCACGATCGAGCGGTCGGTACTCGAACTGGGCGATCGTCCGCTGCCGGAGGAGTTCGTGCCGGCGTCGACGTACCAGATCACGTAAGCGGCGGCACGTCGCGGCGCTGCGTCGATTTCGGGCCGGCGTCGGGCGGCAAGGTCGGGCAGGTCGTACGTTTCCCGCACGATCCCGACCGCGATCCGGTGATCGCCGACGACTTCGACTGGGCTACCTGCGTACGCTGATCGACGGCGGTGATGCGTTTATCATCGATTTCGGCGAAGAATAGCGGCAGGGCGGTAGCTGCCGCGACAGGAGCGATTGAAATGCGAATCTACGTGACGAGTATCTTCGTCGACGACCAGGACACGGCGTTGACGTTCTATACCGACAAGCTCGGGTTCAAGCTGAAGAACAACGTGCCGGTGGGCGAGACCCGCTGGCTGACGGTCGTGTCGAAGGACCAGCCGGACGGCACCGAGCTGCTGCTCGAGCCGAGCCACCATCGCGCGGTCGGGCCTTACAAGCAGGCGCTGTACGAGGACGGCATTCCGGCGGCATCGTTCCAGGTCGACGACCTCGATGCGGAGTTCGCGCGGCTCACGGATCTCGGTGTGCGCTTCACGCTGGAGCCGATGGACGCGGGGCCCGTGCGTGTCGCGATCATCGACGATACGTGCGGGAACCTGATTCAGTTGATGCAGATGAAGTGATGGCACGCGCCGCTCGTGGGGCGCTCAGCGCACCGCGACCGGCGGCGCATCGTGCATCCAGCTGCGCTCCTGCGTGCGGCGCTGGATGCGCCACCCGCATTCGGTCCGCACCAGCAGGTCGCGATACCAGAGCCCGACGAAGCACACGCGATCGTCGCCGGCTTCATCGGCCGTGGTCATCATTGCCTGGCCGGCCGTTCGAGCGGTCGCGGCGTCGCCGTCGACGATCAGCAGCGACGTCGAGATCGTGTGCTGCATGCCGCGCATCGCCGACGTCACTTGTTCCAGATACCCGGCAATTTCCGCACGGCGGCCTACCGGACCGCCGAAGGCCGTGTAGTCGAGCGTCGCGTTGGCCGCGAAGATGCGTTCGAATTCGTGCCAGTCGTGGCGGTCGACGGCGTGGCAATAGCGGGTCAGCAGATCCTGGATCTCCATCCGGTCGATCGTTTCCTGGGGCGTCATGGTGTCGTGGGGAGGTGGATGACGGGGAAACGATAGCGGGGGCGGGCGGGCGTGGCATCGGCTGAGTGGACTAAGGCGGCTAGAGATTCACGATCAGTCGAGCAGGCGCGGGAGGCGGCCAGTGCCGATCATTCCTTGATTGCCTCGGAGTCCCACTTGCCCAGTGAGACGGCTTTGCACAGCATGTTGACGGTCAATGCCTCCCGTTTGAACGTATGGGGTTTCCTGAGCAGGTACTTGCGTACGACGTGATACAGGATCCCTTCACCTTCCATCAGGAAGTAACGTCCGAAATCGTAGTCGCCGCGATCCACCTCGAACCGGGTGAAGAATCGATCCATGAAGATGTCGGCATCGTCTCCGGTTTGTCCGAGATCGTCGGATACGGAGGTGTTGCCGCTAATCCGGCGCTTGCTCGATACGGCTGCTTCCTCGCGAACGAACGCTTCCAGCTTTTCCCACAATTGACGGTCGTCCATTACAGAACCCTGTCCTCCGGTTTGGCAATCAGGTTGTACCGGGAAACGGTGTTCCGGACAATATGGAAGGCGTCTTTGGCGAGCAGGACCCAGCCGACGCCTGGCACGGTCCGGCCTACGAATACCGCAAGGCGATGAGTCAGGATTACGCGCAGATTCCGGATGCTTTGCAGGGTGACGGTCGGAAGTACCTTGCGCTTGAATTCATATCTGAATACCGATCGTGCCATCACCGACGCAACGGAAGTCCCGTGGGTCGCCCCGAGTGGTTTGGCGCGGGTCGGAAGGATCGGCAAGCCGGAAAGAATCAGGATAACGGCTTCGATATCGTCGATTCCGGCTTGCTTGCACGTTTCATCGGCGGCAATCAGGAAGAATAGTTCGATCTGACTCAGGTTTTGCAGATTCTGGTAGCGATAGGTGTTCACTCGGTGCCCTCACGGTGCCGGCGAAACAAGCCGCAGGTGCTGTGCGTCTCGCTTGCCGTCTTTGTTTTCGGTGGGCCAAGTTAGCGAGACTGCCATTGCAGGTCAATTTCGGATGGCGGGCGTGCATGTGGCTTGCGATGGCTCGAGCGCTCGGACGCGAACTGCGTGATGGCCTGCGTTTGCTGCGCTATCACCGGTGAGCGGCGCGAGAGCAATCGTGGCCAGTGCGGTTCCCGGCACCACGGATGGCTTGAATCGAAAGGTTTCCAAGTGTCGCTGGCCGTGTTCAGGGCCAACGCCCGTCGTGAAAGCGGCTTCGTGCTGCATCCGTTTGGGCGTGTAGTGAGCCGTGATGCTGACCGAATGCCGCGACCGGTCGCACGGACGCCAGCAGGGAGGGGCGGTCGAGGCGAAACGCGCACGAGTGTGTAGACTCATGCTCATTCCATGGAGCAAACCCTATGCAATTGCTTGATCACGTATCCATCAGCGTGCCGGATATTGACGTTGCGCGCCCGTTCTACGATGCCATCATGGCCGCGCTGGGCGCAGCCAAGGTCTATGACCGGCCGACCGCGCTCGGCTATGGCGAACGTTGCAATGCGAACGACACCGCATCGACGTTTCTGGCTGTCTATGCGGATCCCGCTGAAATCGGCGCGAGCAAGCGGCACTGGTGTTTCAAGGCCGCGAGCCGCGAGCAGGTGGATGCGTTTTTCGAGGCCGGGCTGGCGACGGGCGGGCAGTCCGACGGTGAACCCGGCTTGCGGCCGCAGTACCACGCCGACTACTACGGCGCGTTTCTCGTCGACCCGGCAGGCAATCGGGTCGAGGCGGTGTGCCACGTGTCCGTGCCGGCGAGCGCATCGTGATGAGGTTGCGGTTGCGTCAACGCTCGCTTGCGCGTGTGACTCGGTGGTGAACGCCGCGCGCCGGCCCGATACCGTCCGGCGGCGCGCGGCGCGCGGCGCGCATTCGCATGCTCGCCGCCTGCGACACTCAATCGAAGTAATTCAACCCCATCGCGCCCTTCACCTCGGCAAGCGTCGCGCCGGCCACGTCGCGTGCATGCATCGTGCCGCGCTTCAGGATCGCCATCACTTCCGCCTTGTCGGCCTCGAATTCGCGGCGGCGCGCGCGGATCGGCTCGATCAGCGCCTGCAGCCGCTCGTTCAGCACGCGCTTGACGACGCTGTCGCCGAGCCCGCCGAGACGGTAGTGCGCCTTCAGCTCGTCGACCTTCTGCACGTCGGGTTCGAACGCATCGAGGAACGTGAACACGACGTTGCCCTCGACCTGGCCGGGATCGCTCACGCGCAGGTGGTTCGGGTCGGTGTACATGTCCTTCACCGCTTGCGTGATCTCGTCCGGTGTCGAGCCGAGCGTGATTGCGTTGCCGAGCGACTTGCTCATCTTCGCCTTGCCGTCGATCCCCGGCAGCCGCGTGACCGCCGACAGCACGGCTTCGCATTCGACCAGCACCGGCTGCTCGACGGTCGCGTTGAAGCGGCGCACGAGTTCGTTGGTCTGCTCGATCATCGGCAACTGGTCGTCGCCGACCGGCACGTGCGTTGCCTTGAACGCGGTGATGTCGGCCGCCTGGCTCACCGGGTAGGTCAGGAAGCCGGCCGGGATGTCACGCTCGAAACCGCGCAGGCGGATCTCTTCCTTGATGGTCGGATTGCGTTCGAGGCGCGCGACCGTGACGAGGTTCAGCAGGTACTGCGACAGTTCGGCGAGTTCGGGCACCTGCGACTGCACGACGATCGTCGAGATCGCCGGATCGATGCCGACCGCGAGATAGTCGAGCGCGACTTCGATCACGTTCTCGGTGACGCGCTGGCGGCGGCCCATGTTGTCGGTCAGCGCCTGCGTGTCGGCGAGCAGCAGGAACTGCTTCGCTTCGTGCTGCATCTGCACGCGCGCGCGCAGCGAGCCGATGTAGTGGCCGAGGTGCAGCGGGCCGGTCGTGCGGTCGCCGGTGAGGATGGTCGGTCGGGCGGGTTGGGTCATGTTGGTCGTGGCTCCGGGTTATCGAAGCCGCCAGCCATGGTGCCTGCGCAGAAACGCAAATGCCGCCATCGCTGGCGGCATCACGTTTGGGACATGCAAAAGGAAACGGGCCGCCTAGGTCAGGCGCGCCACCAGCAATGCACGTTCGGCGAGGCGGGTCGGGTTTCCATTGCGTGAGTATAGCGTAGTGCGGGGACGGATGGCCGTGCGCGTCAGCGGATCACCGACTCCATGGCGAGGTACGCGGTTTCGGCCGACGGCCACAGCAGGTACAGCAGGCCGGCCATCAGCAGCAGCGCGCCGGCGCGCGCCAGCGGCGTGCGGTCTTTGTGGTGCGGGGTGCGGGGGGGCTGCTTCGTGTTCTTCATGCTTTCAGACTTGCCGGCGCGAAAGGCGCCGCTCCAACGGTTGCTGCAACGGGGTCAGGCGTGTGGAGCCTAACGCCGCGGTGTTGCGAGGGTTACAAGGGGCGCGGGTGGCATGTCGCCGTCGCACTGGCGGGTATCGCAGGTTGCGCAGCACCAAAAAAAGGGGTGATCGGTGGTATCGATCAGGCACGGGGCAGGCTTGTGTCGCCTGTTGTAAGGCGAACGGCATGGTACCAGTCTAGCGAGGTAGGCGCAGTCAAGAATTGTTGGGCGGGGACCAGCGCGAAATATGAGTTGTCAATCCCTGCCGCTGACGGTGCGGCTCCGACATCAAGCCAAAACAACGGGCCGGGTTAGAAAGATCTAGCTTTGTCCAGGTTGGATTGTTGGACTCACCGATCTTTCCTTGCTTGACCTTGTTTCCGATTCATTTGACTGTAGAATCGCGCGGGAGAGATGTGTGTCATACCGGTGACAATAAGTAATATAAATGTAAGGTTCGGATAAAAATGGATGCACAAGACATCGTGAGGGCGATGCAGGGGGGATTACTTCAGCAAGATCGCTTGTTGAAGCTCGATACGCCCCTTGGCGACAATGTATTGTTGCCTCAGCATGCCGCTGGCTGGTCCCGAATTGGCAGACATTTCGACTTCACGATCGACGTCCTGTCGACGCACAACGATCTCGAACTGAAAAAACTGATCGGGCAATCCATCACCCTGTGGATTCAACAGGCAAACCGGTCATATCTTCCGCGAAACGGCTACGTCTATGCGGTGCGCAGGCTGGGATCAGAAGGTGGACTGACCAGTTACCAGCTCCGCTTTGCATCGTGGATGCATTTTTTAAAATTCCGACGCGACCAGCGTATCTGGCAGGACAAGCCTGTCGACGAAATCCTCAGGGATGTATTCAACGCCCATCCGCAGGCGAAAGGGCGATTCGATTTCGCGCTCTCCAGATCGCTTCCGTCGAGATCGTACTGTACGCAGTACGAAGACGACTGGAATTTCGTCCATCGGCTGATGGAAGAGGAAGGGCTGTTCGGCATCTGGAAGCAAGCGGACGACGGCAAGTCGCACACGCTGACGGTCACGGATCATCTGGATACCTGCGAGCCACTCGCGGTGCGCTCGGTTCAGTTTTCCCGATACGGCACGAGTAGCGAGGTCGATGCGCTGGTTTACTGGTCCGGCTTGCGAACCCTCCATAGCGCGGCCCTGACGACGCGTACGTTCGATTACAAGCATCCGTCACCGCTTGCCAATCCGAAAGGCACCACGATCCCGACCGTGTCGCATGAGTTGCCGGAGCAACTCGAGATGTATGAGTACACTGGTCCCTATACCTATCTGGAGCAGGAGCGCGGCGATCACCTCACCAAAGTACGGATGGAGGAGTGGGAGTCACGCGCAAAGCGATTCCACGGTATGGGGGGATTGCGCGGTGTCGACGCTGGACGGTGGTTCGAACTCGTTGGGCACCCGGAGCACGATCGGGCGTCGCGGGAGCGCAACGAATTCGCCGTCATCGAAGTTGTGTGGCTGATAGAGAACAACCTGCCAGGATCGAGCCATCACGGGGATCTTCCGCATAGCTTGAACGGGCGACTGGCCGAAGCGAAAGCAAACTTCAAAGGGCAGCCAGCCTCGGGCGTGACGCATTTCGACGGATCCGAAGGTTTCTTCGTGGTAGAGATCGAAGCGCAGCGCAAATCCGTGCCCTTCCGCAGCCCGTACGAACATCGTCAGCCTGTCATGCAGATGCAGACGGCCACCGTTGTCGGTCCGCAAGGCCAGCGTATTCATACCGATGAGCTGGGTCGTGTCAAGGTCCAGTTCCATTGGGATCGGATCGGTCAGCGCGATGAGCGCAGTTCGTGCTGGGTCCGAGTGAGTCATCCGTGGGCGGGCGAGGGATTCGGGATGATCCATATTCCTCGAATCGGCGATGAGGTCGTCGTGTCGTTTCTGGATGGGGCGCCGGACCGCCCGATCATTACGGGCCGCGTGCCGAACGGCACCAACTTCGTGCAATGGAAGCTGCCGGATAACCAGATGCTCTCGGGGCTGCGCTCTCGCGACCTTGAGGGGACGCAGGCGAATCACGTTGTGGCCGACGACACACCGGGGAAACTGCAGGTGCAAGTATCGAGCGACTACGAGCAATCGCGTCTCGTCGTCGGCTACAACACTCGCATCAACGGCAATGCGGGGCGCAGCGAAGCGCGAGGTATGGGGTGGGAACTGGCAACAGATTCGTGGGGCGTGCTGCGCGCGAACCGCGGCATGCTGGTGACGACCGAGACACGCTCGGGCGCGACTGCTGCGGCAAAGGACATGAGCGAGACCGTCACGCGACTGGAGAAGGCGCAGCAGTTGCATGAGGCGCTGACGAAAATTGCCCAGCAGAGCGAAGCGCAGGATGCGGACGGCCATCAGACTGACATCGTCAATACCATCGGGGCACAGAATGAACAAATCCGCGGTACGGGTACGAGCAGCGGCAACACGTTCCCGGAACTGTCGGAACCGCACCTGGTGATCGATGGCAAGGCGGGCATCGAGATTACTACGCCTGCTACCGTGCATGTGGCGTCTCAACAGGCGGCGATCACGACGGAAGGGCATATCGGTATTGCGAGCGGACGCAGTCTCTTTGCATCGGTGCGCGATACGGTTCGCCTGTTTGCGCAGACCGGCCCCATGCACCTCGTTTCGGCTGCGGGCGACATCGTATTGAATGCGCTGACGAAATCCATTGTGGCACGGGCGCAGAAGCAGATCCTGCTGGAAAGCGAGGAGATCCTGTTGCGTGCACACAAATTCCGCGTCGAGGTCAACGGCAGCTTTCTGAACATGGATTCAAGCGGTGTGATGAGTGGCACAACGGGCAAGTTCACTGCATATGCCGCGTCTCACGATCTGCCGGGCCCGAAGGATCAGATGGTCGATCTGTCGCCCAAGAAGATCTGTGTCGAATGCATGCTGAAGGCGGCGCGGGGCGGGGCAGCACTGGTGCCTCGTTAAACCGTATACCCTATTCACGAAGACAGACCGCCTTTCCCGGTACGCGCTACGGGCGAGTTATGGGAGGCTTGTGGGCTGTCTTCCTGCCGGGTGACCGGGTGCGCATTGAGGTAGCGGACGGCTGGAAAGGCGATGCTAGCGACCTTGGCATACGCCCCCCCCGGACACCGATCAGTACATCGCGCACGGTGCGGTGGATCAGGAATGGAACCGGTTATACCGGAATGGAGGAAGTGCGCAATGAGTCGTAGATGGGCAGACCAAATGGGTCACGGAGAGGACGCGTTAGCGTATGAACAAGTGCAGATAGCCAGGTCGATCCGGACAGGCCGACTTTCCGGGTATGGACGACGCGCGATCCGGGTTGCGGCGCTTATGGCCGTGTTGAGTCTCGGAGCATGCGACAAGCATCCTGGCGCGATGGCGCAATCCCTTGACCTCTCCAGCTTGCCCAAGCATTACGACACGCTAGGTGTTGGCACCTCGACTCTGAACTATTCCCCTTGGTATATCCACCAGTGGGGGATAGAGGGGCCTGAAGGGTCTGGTGTGGCCGGTGGTGGGCCCAATGTGTGGCCTGCGGAGGTTGGTGGCAAGCCGTCCGGTGGAGGTAAGGAAACGTGCTGTAGTGACATCCCGTCTGTCTGGCAGCCGGATTTGAGGTTGACGGTGCGTTGGCTGGCCTATCGGAAAGAGGACCACACAACGAATTGGTACAAGGCTGAAAACGTCAGGATACCGAAATACGGAAAAATCATGGGGGGGCTGTGGGCAGTTTTCCTGCCGGGTGAGCGGGTCCGCATCATGGTAGCTGATGGTCAGAAAGGTGATCTGAACGATCCCGGCGTACGTCCGTTGGACAGCGATCCGTACATCGCACAAGGGGTAGTGGATCAGGAGTGGAACCGGCTACACCGGGATGGAGGAAATGCGCAATGAGTCTCAGATGGGCAGACCCGATGCCTCCGGGGGGGCGAGTGGCGGGTAGCGCCGCAGCGTTGAGGAAGGGGCGCGCACTGGTGTGCGATGCGCTGATGTCCTGCCCTCAAACGCTTCACATCACACTATTCTTCGACGGTACGAACAATAATGATGGGCAGACGAATCCGTTCAGGGATTCGCTGGTTCACACACATTCCAACGTTGCCCGACTCTACAACGCGGCAGCGGACAAGAACGAGCAAGGGATTTACGCATTCTACATTCCCGGCGTAGGCACTCCGTTCAAGGAAATTGGCGAACTGACGTATTCAACTTCCGGAAAGTCAATGGCAGCGGGATTTGGGAGCCGTTGTGTTTGGGGTTATACGAGAGTGCTGAACGCCATCTACCAGGCTATTGCAACGGACAAAACCCGAAGACTGATTCCGGATGGCGATGCTAAAAATGTATGCGACGAGGTGTCCGATGGCCATAAACTCCCGCTGGTTGGTTACACGGACCGACTAGGCCTCGCTCACAGACAGGCCGTCAACGAGGGGCGATATCCACAGACGATCAAGCAGATCTGGATTAACGTGATCGGCTTCTCGCGAGGGGCTGCATGTGCGCGTGTATTCGTCAACAAGCTGATCAATGAATGGGCACGAAATGGGCGAATCGGCTACCAGACTGGCCAGTACGCACTGAATTACAAGGTTAATTTCGTTGGCCTGTTCGACACGGTTGCTTCCGTTGGACCACCTGACTCGACTCGTGCGACCCTGGACATCGGCAAATTCGATGGGCACTTCGCGTTCGCCAACGACGGTCGGCTCGATATTCCGAAGGAGGTGCGATTCTGTTATCACGCGTTCTCGGTACACGAGCAACGCATGAGTTTTCCGCTCGATTCGATCCGCAATGGAGACAGCTACGGCAGCGGTATCCGTGAGGAGGTGGCCTATCCAGGGGTTCATTCGGACGTGGGAGGCGGTTATGCGCCCAATGAACAGGGCAAGGGAGGGGCTACGTCAAAAGCGAACGACGACAGCTTCAAGCTGAGCCAAATTCCGTTGCACGACATGTATCTGAAGGCTGCTGCATATGGTGTGCCGCTTCGAGGCGAGGATGACTTTGATCCACGGTCTCCGCTCGGAAAGGACTTCGCTCTCGACCAATCAGTGATCGATGCCTTCAATGCATGGCGCAAGACCGTCGACAACGTCAGCAGCGTGGAGGACGCACTGAAGGTCGGACTGGGCCAGTTGCTGACGTGGCGGACGCTGCGTGCGGATATCGGAAATCCGCAGCGCTATGTGACCGGGCAACCATTCTTCAAGCGGGCGCATGAAGACAAGATGACGCCGTACAAGGTTCAACAGGCGCTGCCGAAGGCGGGGGAAAACGATCCGGCCATGCGCAAGCTCAAGTCGCAGTCCGAGTTGCTCGAGGCCAACGCGCTGTCGATGGGTGCGGGATACACGTCGTACATGAACCTGCAGAAGGCGCAGGTAACGGCGCTGAAAGAAGCCATGGATCGCCGCAATGAGCAACTGTGCGGCGTTATTGCCCATCCGGGGGTCGCCAACCCGAGACCGGCTCGCCCGGGCGAGGGGCCACTCGATGTTGTGACCAACGACCAGACCGACATGCGGCAAGGGGCGGAGGAAATGCGGTTGCTTCTGGGCTACCTGTATCCGGACCAGTGCGAGCGATGGCAGGTGAAGCGCGTGGACCATCGCTCGATCGTGACCCGCGGCGGCGACGTAATCAAGGTGCCGACGACCTTCTCCGTCTCGCACGATCAACCCGGTAGCGACTCCCCCTGCGTCACGCTTGCATATAGCGGGATACTGCTCAATTCGACCTGGTCGACGCTCGTGCAGCACTACCGTCCGCAGGACGACGTCGTGGCAGCACCGCTGCCTGGCGTGGAATCATTCCTGCGGCAGCATACGTCGCCTGATGCAGTGAACAAACTGCCAGCAGGGGCGATTGCCCTGTTCGATGACTACGTGCACGATAGCCGCTGCTGGTTCCGTATTCCGTACTTTCACGAGTACGCGCCGGGCGGGTACGGCTTCCCGCGAGTCGTGTTTATCGGCGGGGACAATCGCAAGGCCTATCTTGGTCTTGCATCGAACGGGGCGCCACTAGACATTGGTGGTGGCAGGACCCAGGCTGGGTGGGCGTGAAGTGGGTTGGAACGCGCACCGATAACCGGAATTTCTGATGGAACTACAGACTTCCTCGCCGCCAGCCCGCCTGATGGGGTTGATCGACGCAGCGGTATGCCCGCCGAAGGTCGTGCCTTTGCTGGAGCGCGCCGGCGTCCCGTATCTCTCCGTTTTCGCCGGCTTGCCCGAAGAAGAACTCGGGCACGCGTCGCTGTTCCTGGTGTCAGTGACCGACACGGAAGCGGACTGGTTCATGGAGCTCGATCGACTCGATCTTCAAAGTCCATGCCTATCGTTGATCTGGAGCACGGTCGAAATGGATGCGCTCGTCACGCATCTGCAGGCATTCCTGTTTGCCGACATAGGCGACAACATGACCGCGATGGTTCGGTTCTTCGATCCGCGTAACACCGAGGCGGTATTCGGCGTATGGGGCGAGCAGGTCCGCGCCATGTTCATGGGACCTTTCGAGAAGTGGATGTACAGGGGCCGCCATAGGGCCTGGCAGCATATCCGGAACGATTCGACGGCGCCAGCCAGGGTTTGCCGATCAGTCATGATTCGACTGGAGCAGGTGGATATCGACGTCCTGACTGTACACACGGAACCTGACGAAATTCTGGCTGCGCTGGTCGAGTCCGGTGACGTCGATGGTGAGCGCCCCTATCTTGACCGGTTCGAGGATTTTATTCCGCGATATCTCCGTGCAGTGCAGTGGGGGATTCGCGAGCCGGGGGATCGCCTGGTTTTCTGTCAGTACACCTACTTGTACGGTGCTGATTTTGATCAGCATCGGGTTGTCAACGATCTGCTGATTCAGCGTCAGCAGTCTGATGAACCGTTCGGGGCCGCGATCGCTGGCGTTCCGGCGAGCGTATGGGATGAGATCGAACGGGTAGCGGTGCGCGACACCGGGATTGCGTCGCAATCGGTAACGATATGAGGAGTTGACATGGCATTGAAGATGATCGTGGTTGGCGACGCGACCTCGCATGGTGGACGGGTCATCACGGGATCGGAAACCCACAGCATCGACGGGAAGAAAATTGCCCGTCTGCATGATCTGGTTGATTGCCCGGAAAAATATCCGGATGGTCGGCCCCACGGTGTGAACAAGATCGTCGAGGCACATCCGACCGTGACGATCGACGGTCAGCGTGTCGCGCTGCATGGCCATCGTACCGAGTGCGGGTGCACGCTGATTGGGAGCATGACGGCCAGCGTCGGGGATTGACGCAACGGTAACGAGCCTATCCGAACTTTTGTGTGCGCGGCATAAACTGATGGCCAAGGAGCCACGTTATGCCACGCAAACGTAAGGACGAAGCGACCGTAGGACCGCGCAAGCGCTTGAACCTGGACGGCACGAACCATCGCAACGGCAGCGGCCGCAAGCGCATCGCGACCGACGACGACCTGCTCGACGTCGAGATTCTGCGTGACCGCGAAGGAACCTCCGATCCGGTGCCGATCGCGAAGAGCGATGCTTCACCGGGTTCGGTGTCGATGCTCGCCAGCATGCTGGCGTTCTACGCATTGAGCGATCGGGCGGCACGCGCAGTTGGGGCATTGAATGGTCGATTACGAAATAAAAACGGCCATCTTACTTAGGATAACAAAAATTGGAGATCGTATTCGACGAAACATGATTGTGGCGTGAGTCGATTGCAAAAACTAAGACAACGCGTTCGGCGGCAAGCAAATGCCGCGCAACGGTAGCGGCCGGCATGCGCGGGGCGACTGCTTGCCTGCGAGTCGCCGTGTTGGACGTCGGGTCGTGCGCGCAGTGGCGTTCGCGCCGGCGCCGGGCAACGAGCATGCGCCGGCAGCGAGTACACGGCTACCGTTAATAGGACGGCGTGGAAGATCCCGGGGTGCAGTTGATCAGGCGATCATGCCACTGCGCAATATCAAAAAGACGCGGCCATCTCTTGTCAGACAAGGCCGCGTTCAAGCTGATCTGGAAAAGTGTGATGACACGGTTTGCGCTCATTTACCGGAGCGCTTTGGCATCGGAATCCGGTTTTTGACCCGCGTCACACGGAAGTTGCGCGTATGCCAGGCGGCGGTCGTCACTATTCACGATGCTCGCCCCCGCGCTCGTGCTCATGTTCGCGCCACGGATCGCGATCGCGCGGATGACGATGCCTCCACTCGTCGCGTTCCCAGTAGCGATGGCCGTCCCAGTAGCGGTCGCCGTGCATGCCGATCTCGACCGATACACCGGCCTCCGGGGCGCGCTCTCGCTCCTCGACCCTCGGTTGCGGTGCACCGTAGCCTTGCGCGAAGGCCGCGCCGGTCGCGGCGAGTGCACCGCCTGCCACGAGGGTCGCCAAAATGCGACGCGTTGCAATTGTCAGGGGTTTCATCGAGCCGTCCTCCATTGAATGCCGACTACGACTCACGCGCATGATTCGTTCCCGTATAGAGCGGCGGATGCCTCGCTCGCCATGTTGACCGGCCGCCGCGTCACCTCGCAGCGAGTGCCGTCCCGGTGTCGGAATGCATGATGTCTCCGTCTGGCGGCATCACCGATCCCCCAGCTTTTTTCTCGTCAACAACCACAAAAAACATCATTTCGCCCTCGCCTGGCTGTCAGCAGAATGTCTCCATTCCAACTCACGCGACCGCCCGAACGTCGCGCCGAGCCGCACTTCAGAAGGAGACAGCCGTGGCAGTCGAAACAACCTCAATCGATACGCTCGTCGTCGGCGCCGGTCAGGCCGGCGTGGCCATGAGCGAGCACCTGGGCAAGCTGGGCGTACCGCATCTCGTGCTGGAGCGCAGCCGCATCGCCGAACGCTGGCGCACGGGGCGCTGGGATTCGCTGGTCGCGAACGGCCCCGCGTGGCACGACCGCTTCCCCGGCCTCGAATTCGACGGCCTCGATCCCGACGCGTTCGCCTCGAAGGACCAGGTCGCCGACTACTTCGAAGCGTATGCGCGCAAGTTCAACGCGCCGATCCGCACCGGCGTCGAGGTGAAGCAGGTCGTGCGCAATGCGGGCAAGCCGGGTTTCATCGTCGAGACGTCCGACGGCACGATCGAGGCGAACCGCGTGGTCGTCGCGACCGGGCCGTTCCAGCGCCCGGTGATTCCGCCGATCGCGCCGGACGACGCGCGCCTCGTGCAGATTCATTCCGCCGACTATCGCAACCCGGCGCAGCTTCCGGAAGGCGCGGTGCTGGTGGTCGGCGCGGGGTCGTCGGGTGTGCAGATCGCCGACGAGCTGCAGCGCGCGGGCCGGCAGGTCTACCTGTCGGTGGGCCCGCACGACCGGCCGCCGCGTGCGTATCGCGGCCGCGATTTCTGCTGGTGGCTCGGCGTGCTCGGCGAATGGGACAAGGAAGTCGCGACGCCCGGCCGCGAGCACGTGACGATCGCGGTGAGCGGCGCGCGCGGCGGCCATACGGTGGATTTCCGCAAGCTCGCGAACCAGGGCGTGACGCTCGTCGGGCTGACGAAGTCGTTCGACGGCGGCGTGGCCGTGTTCGAACGCGATCTCGCGATCAATCTCGCACGCGGCGACGAGAACTACCTGTCGCTGCTCGACGCGGCCGACGCCTATGCGGCGCGCAACGGCCTCGACCTGCCGGAAGAGCCGGAAGCCCGCCATATCCTGCCGAACCCGGATTGCGTCGCGCATCCGATCCTCGCGCTCGACCTTGCCGGCGCAGGCGTCACGTCGATCGTCTGGGCGACCGGCTACGCGGTCGACTACGGCTGGCTGAAGGTCGACGCGTTCGCCGGCAACGGCAAGCCGCAGCACCAGCGCGGCGTGTCGAAGGAGCCGGGCATCTACTTCCTCGGGCTGCCGTGGCTGTCGCGGCGCGGCTCCAGCTTCATCTGGGGCGTGTGGCACGACGCGCGGCACATCGCCGACCACATCGCGATCCAGCGCACCTACCTCGAGTACCACGACGCATCGCAGCGCCGCTCGACCGTGCAATCGGAGCAGGACGTTGCCGCGCCTCATGCCGACACGCAGCCGCTCGCCGACGCGGTGAACTGACCGAACCCCAGCCGCCTGCCGCACCGCGTCTGCTTCCGGTGCGGCGGCGTGACCCCTGACGACTGAAGGATTCCGATGAGCCAACCCACCCATACCCGTATCCGCATGTTCAACACGAAGGATACCTATCCGAACCAGACGCTCGACAACGACCTGTGCCAGGCCGTGCGGGCGGGCAATACCGTCTACGTGCGCGGCCAGGTCGGCACCGATTTCGACGGCAAACTGATCGGCCTCGGCGATCCGCGCGCGCAGGCCGAGCAGGCGATGAAGAACGTCAAGCAACTGCTGGAGGAAGCGGGCAGCGACCTCACGCACATCGTGAAGACGACGACCTACCTGATCGATCCGCGCTATCGCGAACCCGTGTACCAGGAAGTCGGCAAGTGGCTGAAGGGCGTGTATCCGATCTCGACGGGGCTCGTCGTATCGGCGCTCGGCCAGCCGCAGTGGTTGATGGAAATCGACGTGATCGCCGTGATCCCGGACAACTGGCAGCCGAGCCGCGCATAGGAGGGAAACATGACTTTCTCCATCGTCGGGCGTTGCCCGGAGACGGGCCAGCTCGGCATCGCGATCAGCTCGTCGAGCATCGCGGTGGGCGCGCGCTGCCCGTGGGTGCGCGCGGGCGTCGGCGCCGTCGCGACGCAGAACATCACGCTGCCGGCGCTTGGGCCCCAGATCCTCGACTTGATCGAGCATGAGCAGCTCGCGCCCGCCGCGGCGCTCGACCGCGCGCTCAGCGCGAACGGCTGGAGCCAGTACCGGCAGGTCACGGTGATCGACGGGCAAGGGCACTCGGCCTGCTTCACCGGCAAGGAAGCGCTCGGCACGCATCACGCGGTGCAGGGCGAGCAATGCGTGGCGGCGGGCAACCTGCTGGCCGCGCCGGCCGTGATCGACGCAATGGCGCGTGCCTTCGAACAGGCGCCCGGCCTGCTCGCCGATCGTCTGCTGGCCGCGATGCGCGCGGCGATGGCCGCAGGCGGCGAGGCAGGGCCGGTGCATTCGGCCGCGCTGAAGGTGGCCGGCGACGTGACCTGGCCGATCGTCGACCTGCGCGTCGACTGGGCCGAGGCCGATCCGATCGGGCAGCTCGATGCGCTGTGGCAGGCCTATCGGCCGCAGATGCAGGACTACCAGACGCGCGCGCTGAACCCCACCGCCGCGCCGAGCTACGGGGTGCCGGGCGATGAATGACATGTCGAGCCGCGCACTGCTGGAACGACTGATCGGTTTCGCGACGGTGAGCCGCGAGTCGAACCTCGCGATGATCGACTTCATCCGCGACTATCTCGCGGGCTTCGGCGTCGAGAGCGAACTGTTCTACAACGCGGAGCGCACGAAGGCGAGCTTGTACGCAACGATCGGGCCGCGCGACCGCGGCGGCATCGCGCTGTCGGGCCATACCGACGTGGTGCCGGTCGACGGGCAGGCGTGGACGGTCGAGCCGTTCGGGCTGACCGAGCGCGACGGCCGCCTGTACGGCCGCGGCACGGCCGACATGAAGGGCTTCATCGCGTCGGTGCTCGCGGCCGTGCCGGCGTTCGCGGCCAGGCCGCTGAGCATGCCCGTGCATCTCGCGTTCTCGTACGACGAGGAAGTCGGCTGCCTCGGCGTGCGGCCGATGCTCGATGCACTGGCCGCGCGCGCGCACCGGCCGCGCCTGTGCCTGATCGGCGAGCCGACCGAGCTGAAGCCGGTGCTCGGTCACAAGGGCAAGCTCGCGATGCGCTGTCATGTAAAGGGCGCTGCCTGCCACTCGGCGTACGCGCCGTCGGGCGTCAACGCGATCGACTATGCGGCGAAGCTGATCGGCCGGCTCGGCGAGATCGGCGCGGCGCTCGCGCGACCGGAGCGGCACGACGCGCGATTCGATCCGCCGTTCTCGACCGTGCAGACCGGGCTGATCAAGGGCGGCCGCGCGCTGAACATCGTGCCGGCCGAATGCGAGTTCGATTTCGAGGTGCGGGCGCTGCCGGATTTCGATGCGCACGACGTGCCAAGGACGCTGCAGGACTATGCGGAATCCGAACTGTTGCCGAGAATGCGTGCGGTGCAGCCCGACACCGACATTCAACTGCAGCCGCTGGGCGCGTATCCGGGGCTCGCGACCGCGCCGGATAGCGAGGCCGCGCGCCTGCTCGCGATGCTGAGCGGCTCCGATGCGTTCGGCACGGTGGCGTTCGGCACCGAGGGCGGCCTATATGGCGAGGCCGGCATTCCGACCGTGGTGTGCGGGCCCGGCAGCATGGACCAGGGACACAAGCCCGACGAGTTCATCACGCTCGACCAGCTGCACGGCTGCGACGCGATGCTGGGGCGGCTGGCTGCCCATCTCGCCGAGGCCGCCTGACGCGGCGCGCCTGACCGGCACGCACGCACCGCCTCCCGCGGCGCGTGCGTTTTCGTGTTCCTTCCGGTTCCTTGTCGCGCCGTTTATCGCGCCGCTTCCGCGACGATCTGCGCGAGCCGCTCGCGGCAGAAATCGACGAACGACTGCGCCTGCTTCGTGAGTTGCCCGCGTTTCAGCCGCGCACTTACGAGCCCCGACGGGCTTACCGTTTCGCTGAGGCCGATCGTCACGACGCGCTGGCCGTCGTACGTGTATTCGGAATGCGGGCGCGTGACGAGCAGCGAGAAGCCGAACCCCTGGCCGACCATCCCGCGCACCATCTCGATCGACGGCGATCCGAACACGATGTTCGGCGTGAGCCCCAGTTCGTGAAAGAGGCTGACGAAATACGTGCGGCTCGGCTGCACGTCGAGCAGGATCATCGGCTCGACGCACAGGTCGCGCAACGACACGTGCGCCTGGCCCGCGAACCGGTGATTCTCCGGCAGCAGCACGTACGGCTGCTGCGGCGGCATCAGCGGCTCGGTCTCGATCGTGCCGTCGAGATCGTGGTCGTACATCAGCGCGAGATCGAACGTGCCGGACGTCAGGCCCTGCACGAGTTCCTGCTGGTCGCCGTCGCGCAGCCGGATGTTCACGCCCGGGTAGCGCTCGCGAAAACCCGCGATCAGTTGCGGCAGATAGAGCGGCGCGACCGTCTCGAAGCAGCCGATGTCGATCTGCCCGGTGATCACGTCGTTGTCGGCGAGCGCGTTCTGTTCGAATTCGTGCGCGATGCGCAGCAGTTCCTGCGCCTTCCGGTAGAAGCGCGTGCCGCTCGGCGTCAGCGACACGCCCTGCGCGTGATGGCGGATGAACAGCTTCACGCCGAAGCTTTCCTCCAGACCCTTGATCGCGCTGGAGATCGACGGCTGCGCGATGAAGAGCTGGCGCGACGCCTCGGCGACGCTGCCGGATTCCACCGTCGTCACGAAGTATTTCAGTTGCCGCAAAGTGTAGTGAGCCACAAGCACCTCTGATGCACGGCCCCGGCGTGCCGCCGCGGGCGCAATCTGTCCATGGTTTGCGTAGCACCTTACCTGAAAGCTCCCCGGCGCCGAAATGTCCGCTGCAGAGCTTTTTCGTATGTCGCGGAAATATTTTTAGTATTTTCCGGTCGCGCGGGTCGTGGCGCACCATCGTCTCCAACCTGGATCAAGAAGCAAACGAAGCGGCCGCGCACGCACCGGCGGGACAGGGCATCCGTCCCCGCGTGCGCATCGACCGCTTCGTTCGACCCCGCCGCGCGTGCACGCGGCGCGTCGTCGCTCGCGTATCCGGACCCGATTGCCGGCGCGCCCCCCAACGCGCGCCGGCTGACACGGCAAGCGCGCATCGCCGCGCAGGACAGGAGACATCACCATGACGAACGTGGACCGCAACGCGTCCCCGATGATAGAGAAGCACACGATCGGCTACGTGCCGCCCGCGGAGCGCCACGGCAAGGTGCGCGACCTGTTCACGCTCTGGTTCGGCGGCAACATCGCGCCGCTGCCGATCGTGACCGGCGCGCTCGGCGTGCAGCTGTTCCACCTGAACCTGATGTGGGGCATCGTCGCGATCGTCGTCGGCCAGGCGGTCGGCGGCGTGCTGATGGCGCTGCATTCGGCGCAGGGGCCGCAGATGGGCATCCCGCAGATGATCCAGAGCCGCGCGCAGTTCGGCTCGTGGGGCGCGCTGCTCGTGACCGTGATCGCGGCCGTGATGTACGTCGGCTTCTTCGCGTCGAACATCGTGCTGGCCGGCAAGTCGGTGCACGGCATCGCGTCGTCGGTGCCGGTGCCCGTCGGCATCGTGATCGGCGCGGTGGGCTCGGGGCTGATCGGGATCGTCGGCTACCGGTTCATCCACATCCTGA
Organism: Burkholderia sp. Se-20373; assembly: GCF_017104705.1. Classification (NCBI taxonomy): domain Bacteria; kingdom Pseudomonadati; phylum Pseudomonadota; class Betaproteobacteria; order Burkholderiales; family Burkholderiaceae; genus Burkholderia; species Burkholderia sp. Se-20373. Next base: position 24,180 of record NZ_JAAGPH010000050.1, read on the forward strand.
ACCGGATCGGCACGTGGGTGCTCGGCATCGGCATCCTGGTCGGCTTCTGGACGATCCTCACGCACGTGACGACCGACGATTTCCTGACGCGCGGCGGCTTCAACTTCGCCGGCTGGCTCGCGACGGTGTCGCTGTCGGCGTTGTGGCAGATCGCGTTCGCGCCGTACGTGTCGGACTATTCGCGCTATCTGCCGGAAAACGTCGGCGTGGCGTCGACGTTCTGGGCGACCTATCTCGGCTGCACGATCGGCTCGACGCTCGCGTTCATCTTCGGCGCGGTCGCGGTGCTCGCGGTGCCGGCCGGCGCGGACGCGATGGATGCGGTCAAGCAGGCGACGGGCCCGCTCGGCCCGCTGATGCTCGTGCTGTTCCTGTTGAGCGTGATCAGCCACAACGCGCTGAACCTGTACGGCGCGGTGCTCGCGGTGATCACGTCGGCGCAGACGTTCGCGTACAAGTGGATTCCGACCGCGAAGGCGCGCGCGGTGGTGTCGGTCGTGATCTTCGTCGCGTGCTGCTACGCGGCGATCGGCGCGTCGACGAACTTCGTCGGCAACCTCGTGGATCTCGTGCTCGCGCTGCTCGTCGTGCTGGTGCCGTGGACGGCGATCAACCTGATCGACTTCTACGTGATCCACAAGGGCAAGTACGACATCAAGTCGATCTTCATGGTCGACGGCGGGATCTACGGCCGCTTCAACCCGCAGGCGCTGCTCGCGTATGCGATCGGCATCCTCGTGCAGATTCCGTTCATGAACACGCCGATGTATGCGGGCCCGATTCCCGCGCATCTCGGCGGCGCGGACCTGTCGTGGCTGGTCGGGCTCGCGCTGACGTCGCCGCTGTACTACTGGCTTGCGTCGCGTGACAGCGCGTACCGGCGCCGGCAGACGGGCGCGACGTTGCCGCCGACGGCGGCGCGGTAACAACGGGGAAGGTAGGGGGCCATCGCATCCGTCGAGACACGGTGGCCCGTGGAGGAGGTCGGGCCGGCTCGCGGTAGCCTGTACGCCGCGAGCCGGTCCGTTAGTACGTCAGACCACCGCCGAGCGCGCGACGCGCACCGGCACCGACTTGTACGACGGCGTGCCGCTTTCCTTGTCGATGTAGTCGAGCGGCACGAGCACGTTCGCTTCCGGGTAGTACGCGCCGACCGACCCCGGCGCGATGTCGTACTCGATCGCGGTGATCTTCTCGAGGCGCAGCGCGCGACCCGATGCGGTGACCGTCTCGATGTCGACGAGGTCGCCGTGTTCGAGCCCGTACTTCGCGAGATCGGCGGGGTTCATGAACAGCACGTCGCGCCGGCCGAACACGCCGCGATAGCGGTCGTCGAGCCCGTAGATCGTCGTGTTGTACTGGTCGTGGCTGCGCAGCGTGATCAGCCGCAGCACCTGCTCGGCGCCGAGCACGTCGGCGTCTTCCTTCACGCCCTTGTAGACGGAGAACATCGCCTTGCCGGTCGGCGTCGGCCACACGCGCTCGGTGGGCGGCAGCGGCAGGCGGAAGCCGCCCGGCGTGCGGATGCGCTCGTTGAACGCCTCGAAGCCGGGCACCGTGCGGTCGATCAGGTCGCGGATGCGGTCGTAGTCGTCGATCAGGTCGAGCCACGCGACCTTGCTGGCCGGCAGCGTCGCATGCGCGATACCCGCGACGATCGCCGGCTCCGAGCGCAGCTGGTCGGACGCCGGCTTGAGCTTGCCGGCCGACGCGTGAACCATCGACATCGAATCCTCGACGGTGATCGACTGCCGGCCGGTGGCCTGCATGTCGAGCTCGGTGCGGCCGAGCACCGGCAGGACGAAGGTTTCCTTCGCGACCAGCAGGTGCGAGCGGTTCAGCTTGGTGCCGAGATGCACGCTCAGGTCGAGCTTCGCCATCGCCGGGAACGACTGCTCCGGATCGGGCAGCGCGACCGCGAAGTTGCCGCCGAGGCACAGCAGCGCCTTCGCGGTGCCGTCGATCATCGCCTGCATCGCCTGCACGGCGTCGTGCCCGTGATGCGCGGGCGGCGTGAAGCCGCACACGTCCTCGATCTTCTTCAGGAACTCGGCCGACGGCTTCTCGGTGATGCCGACCGTGCGGTTGCCCTGCACGTTCGAGTGGCCGCGCAGCGGGCACACGCCGGCGCCGGGCTTGCCGATGTTGCCGCGCATCAGCAGCAGGTCGGCGATCAGGCGCACGGTTGCGGTGCCCTTGTTGTGCTGCGTGACGCCCATCCCGTACGTGATGATGGTCGCGTTCGACTTCGCATACGCGAGCGCGACCTGTTCGAGCTGCGCCTGGCTGAGCCCGCTCGCGCGCTCGATGTCGTCCCACGACGTGGCCTCGAGGTCGGCCGAGAACGCGTCGAAGCCGTTGGTGTGCTGCGCGATGAAGTCGCGGTCGAGCACGTTGCCGCGCTCGGCTTCGAGCTGCAGCAGCGCCTTCATGATGCCCTTCAGCGCGGCCGCGTCGCCGCCGGCGTCGACCTGGTAGTACGTCGATGCGATCCGGGTCGAGCCGAACGACGCCATCTCGATCATGTCCTGCGGATCGGCGAAGCGTTCGAGCGCGCGCTCGCGCAGCGGGTTGAACACGATGATCGGCACGTTGCGGCGCGCGCACTCGTGCAGCGTGCCCATCATCCGCGGGTGGTTCGTGCCGGGGTTGTGGCCGATCGAGATGATCAGCTCGCAGTGGTCGAAGTCCTCCAGCGACACGGTGCCCTTGCCGATGCCGATCGACTGCGGCAGGCCGACGCTGGTCGGCTCGTGGCACATGTTCGAGCAATCGGGGAAGTTGTTGGTGCCGAGTTCGCGCGCGAACAGCTGGTACAGGTACGCGGCTTCGTTCGACGCGCGGCCCGACGTATAGAACTCGACCTGGTCGGGCGGCAGCGCGCGCAGCACTTCGCCGATGCGCGCGAACGCGTCGTCCCATTCGATCGCGCGGAACGTGTCGGTCGCGCGGTCGTAGACGAGCGGATGCGTGAGCCGGCCCATGTTCTCCAGCTCGTAGTCCGACATGCGCAGCAGCGACGACACGGTGTTCGCCGCGAAGAACTCGGGCGTCACGCGCTTGGTCGTCGCTTCCCACGTGACGGCCTTCGCGCCGTTCTCGCAGAACTGGAACGTCGACTTGTGTTCCTTGTCGGGCCACGCACAGCCGGGGCAGTCGAAGCCGTCGGGCTGGTTGGTCCGCATCAGCACGATCGGCGCCTCGATGGTTTCCATTTGCGTGCGCACCGCATCGGCTGTCGCGCGAAGCGCGCCCCAACCACCGGCGGGCCCGTCGTACTTCCTGATGCCTGGCACTTCGCGTCGATTTGTCATGTTGAATCTCCATCAGCCTTACCCGGTGCGGGCGGCTCGGTTTGCGCCGTGTCGCGGCGTGGGGTGGCTCCGTCCGGTGGACGGAGCCGGTCATGCGTGCCCCGGGCGTGCGGGGCATGCTGTTTTTCAGTGCGCGTCCTTCTTCGCGCCGGACGACTTCTTGCCGGACGCTTTCGCGGCAGGCGCGGACGGCGGTGCGTCGGCGGGCGTGTCGCCGGCCTTCGCATCGTCGGTGGCCTTGGCCGCCTTGCCGTTCGGTTTCGCCTTGCCGTCGGCGTCCTTCTTCGCGTCCCGGGTCTCCTTCGCTTCAGGCGCGGCGAGCTTGGTGAACTTCACTTCGTCGCTGGCCTTGTCGTAGTCGACCTCGCACTTGTCGCCCGACTTCAGGCGGTCGGCGAGGATCTCCTTCGCGAGCCGGGTCTCGATGGTCTGGCGGATCTGACGCTTCAGCTCGCGTGCGCCGAACTCCGGCTGGTAGCCGGCTTCGGTCAGGTGCTCGACGAGCGAATCGCCCATCACGAGCGTGATGTCCTGCGCGGCGGCGGTGCGCACCACGCGGTCGAGCTGGATCTGCACGATCGCGCGGATGTTCTCCTTCGACAGCGCGTGGAAGACGATCACCTCGTCGATCCGGTTCAGGAACTCGGGGCGGAAATGGCCCTTCAGCACCTGCATCAGTGCCTCGCGGATCGCCTTGTCGGTCTTGCGCGCGGCTTCCGGCTGCGTGAGGTTGTCCATGATGATCGCGGCGCCGAGGTTGCTCGTCGCGATGATGATCGTGTTGCTGAAGTCGACCACGCGGCCCTTGCCGTCGGTCAGGCGGCCGTCGTCGAACACCTGCAGCAGCACGTTGTAGACGTCCGGATGCGCCTTCTCGATCTCGTCGAGCAGGATCACGCTGTACGGGCGGCGCCGCACGCGCTCGGTGAGCTGGCCGCCTTCGTCGTAGCCGACGTAGCCGGGCGGCGCGCCGATCAGCCGCGCGACCGCGTGCCGCTCCATGTACTCGGACATGTCGATGCGGATGATCGCCTGTTCGTCGCCGAACACGGTCTCGGCCAGCGCCTTCGCGAGCTCGGTCTTGCCGACGCCCGTCGGCCCGAGGAACAGGAACGTCGCGATCGGCCGGTGCGTCTGGCCGAGCCCCGCGCGCGACAGCCGCACGGCATCGCTGACGGCCACCACCGCGTCGCTCTGGCCGACCACGCGCTCGCGCAGCTGCTCTTCCATCTTCAGCAGCTTCTGGCGTTCTTCCTGCGTGAGTTCGGACACCGGGATGCCGGTGAGCCGCGACACGACCTCGGCCACCGATTCGACGGTGACCTCGAGCGTCTCGGAGCCCGTCTTGCGCTGCCACGCCTCCATCTTCTCGTCGACGGATTTCTGCTTCGCGTTGATCTGCTCCTCGAACTGCTTCGCTTCGTCGAAGCGCTTGCGCGACGTCGCGTAGTCCTGCTCGCGCTTCAGTTGCGCGATCTGCGCTTCGCCTTCCTGGATGTCGACCGGGCGCGAGGTCGCGCCGATCCGCACGCGCGCGGCGGCCTGGTCGATCAGGTCGATCGCCTTGTCGGGCAGGAAGCGCGACGTGATGTAGCGATCGGCGAATTCCGCGGCCGCGACGAACGCGTCGTCGGCGAACGTCACCTGGTGGTGCGCCTCGAGGCTGTCGCGCAGCCCGCGCAGGATCACGATCGTCTGCTCGACGCTCGGCTCCGGCACGAACACCGGCTGGAAGCGCCGTTCGAGCGCGGCATCCTTCTCGATGTACTTCTGGTATTCGTTGAGCGTCGTCGCGCCGATCAGGCTCAGCTCGCCGCGCGCGAGCGCGGGCTTCAGCACGTTCGCGATGTCGAGGCCGCCTTCGCCGCCGCCCTGGCCGGCGCCCACGATCGTGTGCAGCTCGTCGATGAACAGGATCAGTTCGTCCTGCTTCGCCGTGACTTCGTCGATCAGCTGCTTCGCGCGCTCCTCGAATTCGCCGCGATACTTCGCGCCGGCCACCATCGAGTTGATGTTGACTTCGACGAGCCGCTTGTCGCGCAGCACCTCGGGCACGTCGCCGTTGACGATCCGCTGCGCGAGCCCTTCGACGATCGCCGTCTTGCCGACGCCCGGCTCGCCGATCAGCACCGGGTTGTTCTTCTTGCGACGCGCGAGCACCTCGATCGTGCTCTCGATTTCCTGCGCGCGGCCGAGCACCGGGTCGAGCTTGCCCTGGCGCGCGATCGCGGTGAGGTCGCGGCCGAACTTGTCGAGGTTCGGCGTGCCGGTCGGCGCATCGACGCGGCCGTCCTCGGCGCCTTTGCCGACCACCTTCACGACTTTCTGGCGCAGCGCCTCGGGCGTCACGCCGTATTTCTTCAGCAGCGTGCCGGCGACGCTGTCCGGCACCGATGCGAGCCCGATCAGCAGGTGCTCGGGGCCGATGTACGAGTGGCCGAGATCGCGCGACGCCTGGAACGCGTACTGCACGGCCTTCTTCACGCGCGGCGAGATCGACAGCTTGTCGAGCGGCGCATCGGGATCGGCCGTGCCGGTGTGCGCATGCGCGTCGATGTACGACTTGATGTCCTCCGGCGACAGCTTCAGTTCCTTCAGCAGCGCGGCGCACACGTCGGTGTCCGCGAGCGCGTACAGCAGGTGTTCGGAATCGAGCTCGCTGCGGCGCAGCTCGTGCGCCTTTTCGGCCGCGCGCTGCAGCAATTCCAGCGTCTGCTCGCTGAACGCGTCGGTCGGGTCGACCGATTCGCGCGGAATCTCGGCGGCGAGCGGCGATTCGTCGTCGAGCCCGCCGAACAGCGACGACGAGCCGCCACCGCCGAGCAGCGAATCGAACGGGTTCAGCATGCTCTGATGCCGCATCAGCTGACGGAAGTGGTAATCGCAGATCGAGATCGTCTTGCGCTCGCCGTCCTGCATCACGGTTGCGCGCGCGACGGCCGGTCGCGCGTGGCAGATATCGCAAAGTGCGGGCATGGTGGTCTGGCTCCTGTCGGTGAAAGTGGGTCGAAGGGTGAAGTCCCGATGCGGTGCGGCGCTTGCCGCATGCCGACCGTGAACGCACGACGCGCGGCACGGCGGCGCGCGGGCGGCACCGGTGCGGTCACGCAGCGCGCGTCGGCGTCGTGCACGGTCGCGGTCAGGGCGGCAAGCGTGCGTGCCGGGAGGAGCCCACGGCATCGCTTCGACTGCGTTCAAAATAGCGAATCGGCGCAGGCTCTCCAAGGCACAGTTCCGCACCCGCCCGGCCGTGAATTGCACCCTCGCATGCGCGCGCGCACGGATGGCAAGGAGTACAGACGGGCGGGCGCACGATGCCACGGGCGTGCGCGGCGTGCGCGGCGTGTGATGACAGGACGCGGAAGCGGGCGGCGCGCGAACGGATCGCGGTGCGACATCGGCGCGCAGGGCGCCGGTTACCGGGGGATGAAAGGCAGCGCGGATGGAGAGGCGCGACGGAAGCGCGGCAGGGGGCGCGTGCCGCGAGCGGTCAAGTGCTACCACGCACGCACCGCGGGCGATGCGTGTGTGGCGGCCGAAGGCGAAGGCGGGTTGCACGGTCCGGGCCGGACGCGGCGCAACCGCGGCGTGCCGCGGTCAGTCCGAGAGGGTCATCGCAAGCCGCTGCCGGGCGATCTGCTTCACGTCCTGTGACAGTGCCGCATTCGGCAGGCCATTGGCCCAGACGGAAAACGAATCCTCGATCAGGTTGCGCGTGTCGGGCGGCAACTCCGCCAGGACCAGCGACAAGACGGTGAACAGCACGGCGCTGTCGCCGGCCTGGCTGCTCGCGTTCGCGTCGACCGCCTGCTTCAGGTGGTCGACCGACGCCTGCAGCGCCTGCAATGCCTCATTCGACTCGCTCATCACACACTCCATGCAAGATGGGTTTGATCGGCGACGAACCTGCGGCCGGCAGTGCGGCCGCTCGCGCGCGACACCCGGCGGGCATCGCGCGCAGGCAACCGCGGTCAGGCCGCCGGGTTGCCCTGCGGCGCCACGGCCACCGATGCTTCGCTCGTGAGCATCAGGAACGTGAACGTTTCGCGCAGGTACAGGCGGACGACCTTGTCGGTATGGCTCGTGTAGCCGATCGATACGTCTTCCCCGAGGTGCAGCTCGTAATCGCCGCCGCGCGTGGACAGCACGCAGCCGCCGCTGATCGCCGGGGCCCAGATGATCTCGCCGCTGACGATCCGCTTGATATGGCCGAGGACCGGATAGCCCTGGTCGCGCGCTTCGCTGAGCGCCGTGTATGCATCCGAGCCGAGCACGACCGAGTACGGGCCGTCGACGCCGGCAAGCCGCAGCGCTTCGAGCGCGTCGCTGATCGCGTCGGGATACGCGGCGACATCCGCCGGCAGCGTGAGCTTGCGGTTCGACGTGCCTTCGCGGATGCCGAGAATGCCGGCGGCCCGGTAGCCGTCGAAAATCGCGTCGTCTTCGGCGAACGCGAGCCGCTGCGCGGCGTCCTTCGCCGGTTGCCAGTCGGCGTCGCGCGCGCCGCGCTCGACGCTGTCGATCGCATCGCGGCTCAGCTCGAACGGCACCGTCAGCTCGACGATCGTGCGGACTTCGCGCAGCCGCGCATTCACCAGCTCGCGCGGGGCGGCGACGTCGACGAGGTGCCCGGTGCCGACGGCCGACAGCTCGGGGCCTTCGGGGCCGTCGACATCGACGACGCGGCGGCCGGCCACCGAGCGTTTGAACGTGCGTGCCACTTCCTCCTCGATTTGCTCCCAGGCGGAGGACGAGATCGGGGCGAGTTCGCGGTGCAGGTTGTTCATGGGTTTGGGTTGCCTCACGTCAGCGAAAACACTTCAGGGTGGGCCGATCGGCTGACGGACTGCGTCTGGGCCCGGCAAGCCGATCGCGGACGAAAATGCATATTAGCAGGCTCTATTGACACCGCTGCAGCACAAATCGAAACGACACCCTGCGGTGGCGCAACTGTTCTGCAATTCACGTGCGGGGAGCGTGTGTGCGCTTGTGCCGAACGCCGCGACGGATGGCGATACCCGGGCGCGCGCCGGCACACGCGTCGCGCGGGCCGCGCTCGATGGCGCGCCGAACGCTTGGCGGCCGAGGGCCGATCGCGTGTCGGGCATTCTTACGAACATTCATCCGGCCGCGTTTCCGGATGCCGGGGCTCGGCTGCGCTCAGTTGCCCGAGCCGAGCCCGGATGAATCATAGGCGCAGCCTATTGAAGCTTCGCAACGAGTGGAGGGCATTCATGGTGCGGCCACTCGACTCGCCCGGCGCGGGGTCGGCGCGCCGGACTGCCCTTGGTGATGATGTGCGTTACGACGGCACGCCTTTCAGCGAGCCGATCTTCAGCGAGCCGTCGCGATGCGGCGCGGAGGATGCCGGTTCCGGCTCCGCGGCCTCGGCCGCCGGCGCCGCGCGATCGGCGAGCGCTTCGAGCAGGTCGGCGGACGGCACGAAGAACAGCGAGCCGGTAACCGCGCGGCTGTAATCGAGCAGGCGGTCGTAGTTGCCGGGCGGGCGGCCGACGAACATGTTCTCGAGCATCTGCTCGATCGGCGCCGGCGAGCGCGCGTAGCCGATGAAATAGGTGCCGAATTCGCCCGCGCCCGGGCGCCCGAACGGCATGTTGTCGCGCAGGATCTTCACTTCCTGGCCGCCCTCGTCGAGCGTGGTCAGCGAGCTGTGCGAGCACGACGGCTTCACGTCCGGCGCGAGCTCGATGTCGGCGAGCTTGGTGCGGCCGATGATGCGCTCCTGCGTCTCGACCGCGAGCGCGTTCCAGCCGGCCATGTCGTGCAGGTACTTCTGCACGATCACGTAGCTGCCGCCGGTGAATGCCGCGTCCTCGTCGCCGATCACCGTGAAGTCGACCGCCTCGCGGCCTTCCGGGTTCTCGGTACCGTCGACGAAGCCGATCATCGCGCGCTGGTCGAAATTGCGGAAGCCGTGCACCTCGTCGACGACCGTGACGGCATCGCCGAGCGCCCCGATCAACTGCGTCGCGAGTTCGAAGCACAGGTCCATCGCTTCCGCGCGAATGTGCAGCAGGATGTCGCCCGGCGTCGCGACCGCGACGCGCTGGCCCGCGCCGAATTCGCGGAACGGATGCAGCGCGGCGGGGCGCGGGTGGCCGAACAGCGCATCCCAGGCGTCGGCGCCGAAGCCGCACACGCAGGTGAGGTTGCCGCCCGGCACGCGCTTGCCGACCGAGCGCACGAGCGCGGCGATGTCGCCGCACCATGAGCGGATCGTGTCGGCGTGATCGGCGCCGGGATTGATCGTCGCCACGAGGAAGATCGCGCTGCGCGTGACCGTGCTGTGAACGTTTTGGGGGAGCGGGGGAGGTGTCTGCATCGTGGGCTGCCGGTCAGTCAGGTCGGGACGGAAGTGCCGTGGCGCGCGAGGGCGAACGGTTGAACTGTGTCATGCGACTGTTCTCTTTGTGTCACGCGGATGAAGGACGCCGTGCGGGCATCCCGCAACGGGCCGCGGCGGTGGCGGCCGCACCGGGCGCGCGACCTGCCCGCACCGCGTGACGTCGTCGAGCAAGCAATCTAGCAGCTTCGGCCGGTCTTTGGAACACGAATCGCCAAACTGTCATGCGAATGCGTCAAACAGGGCCGTATTTTGGCCGGCGCCCGCTCAGCTGTACTCTTGGCGCGTGCGGCGCTGTGCTCTTGAGCGTGCGTGCCGCGTGCAGTAGATTAGGTCCCGCTGCGCCGCCACGAGGAGCGTCATCATGAACCTGCTGGAAGCGATGCGTGTGTATGTCGCGGTGGTCGAGCATGGCGGCCTGTCCGGTGCGGCGTCCGAGCTGCAACTCGACGAAGCGCAGGTGAGCGAACGGATCGACGGCCTCGAACGGTATCTCGGTTGCCGCCTGCTGCTGTGCCGCGACCACGACGACGTCGCCTGCACCGATGCGGGCGACGCGTTCCACGTGTGCTGCCGCCGGACGCTGTCCGCGGTCGAGCAGGCGACCGGCGCGGCGGGCCCGCATGCGCCGGACAGGCCGGATCGGCCCGACGCGCACGATCCCGTGCATGCCGCCGCGCGCGACGCGACGTTCCCGCCGCCGCCCGGCGCCGTTCAAGCCTCATCACAGCGACTGTCACCTTGAATACGACCACCATTGCCTGCTCGCCCGCCGAGCGCATCCGCCGCCGCTTCGGCCATTTCCTTCACGCGGCCGAACTGGCCGGGCTGATCGTGATCGGGCTCGCGACCGCGTTCGCGATGGCGCAGGAAGCGTGGAAGGTCGTGCTCGCGGGCGAGGTGTCGCTGACCGACCTGCTGCTGATGTTCCTCTATCTCGAAGTGCTCGCGATGGACGTGCGCTACCTGCGGCTCGGCCGCTTGCCCGTGCGGTTTCCGCTGTTCATTGCGATGACGTCGCTCGCGCGCGACCTGATACTGCGCGGCGCAACCGACAGCCCCGAGCGGATGCTGATGACGACGGTCGGGATCGTGCTGCTCGCCGTCGGCGTGCTGATCCTGAGTTTTGGTCAGCACCGCTTCCCGGCTGATGTCGCCGATGTCGAGGACGATGCGCAGGCGCGCGGGTAACGCGCGGGCGGCAAGCCGCCTGCATGATCGATGTCCCTGCAAGGAGGGTGCCGGATGATGACGCATTCCGTCGAAACGAAACAGGCGATCGAGCTGCAGCACGCGGCGTCGGACGCCTACCGGCTGGCGCGCGACACCCGCGATGCCGATCCGGCGCTCGCCCGCGCGCCCACCGTCGCCGGGTTGCAGCGAGACGCCGCGTACGCCTATGCCGACGCGGCGCGCGCACGCGAGGTGGCCATCGGCATCTGAATCGAACCGTGGCGTGCCGCATCCGGTGCGGCCGCTGCCATTCACCCTCTAACCGAGCGAGGTATCGCATGACCCAGCAACTGATCGTCGCCGTGTTCGGCAGCGTCGACACGGCCCGCCAGGCCGCGAACGATTTCGAGGCGCTGTCGGAGAAGGATGAGGGATTCCACATCGAGAACGGCGTCATCGTCGAGAAGGACGCGACCGGCAAGCTCGCGGTCCTCCACGCCGAATCGCGGCCGTTCAAGGGCGGCGTGATCGGCGCGATCGCAGGCGGCTTGCTCGGCCTGCTTGCCGGGCCGCTCGGCGTGGTCACCGGCATGGCGGCCGGCGCGGGCGCCGGCATTCTCGCGGAAGCGGCCGGCAACGCGCTGCTCGACGGCACGTTCGTCGAGACGGTGGCGGCGCGGCTCGTGCCCGGCAGCGTCGCGATCATCCTGGAAGCGAAGGAAGACACGCCGTTCTCGGTCGACAACGTCGTGACGGGATTCGGCGGCAAGGTGTTTCGCCAGTCGCTCGATTGAGCGTGTCGTCGAACCGGAAAGGGAGAACCGCATGCGCATCGAACAATCGTACCGGCGCTTCGACATCGCGGCGACGCTGTCGCCGCTGCCCGGCCACGGCAACCGCGCGATCGCGAGCGTCGATGTGACGACCGACGATCCGGCCCGCCTCGCCGATCTCGGCACCGGGCAGTTCCTGCAGATCCGCAAGTGGGTCGAGTCGAACGACATCGCCTGGCTGACGGTGGTGTTCGACGAGTGCAAGGTCGCGATCGATCACTACGCGGACAACGTCGACGACGCTTGAGCGCACGCGGGGCCCGCGCATCAGCCGGCTTCGCGTGACTTGCCGCCCGACGGCCGCCGGCAAACCGCGACGACGCACGCCGGCACCGCGCCCGGCGAATGCTTGCCACGCGATCGTGCGGGGCCGTTTGCCGTCGCGTTCGAATCTGTTCACCACGCCGGCCGGATTTCACGTTTCCTCGTCAAACTGTCACTTACATTCGTCGAAATGACGCAGTAGGATGCCGAACCTTGTCTTGATGAGATTCGCATTGCTATCCGCCTTCAATTTCGATAACGGACGAGGTTCGCACCGGCACGCCCGCGCCCGGGCACGGCTATCCGGCTTCGTGCACCGGCGCGGCCATGCCGCCCGTGCATCGCACGCCGGTTCACCGCTGGCGGGGCGAGGCGGATGAAGCTCTACGAGAAATTTGCAAACGACATAGAGAGACTCATCCGGCAGGGCGTATATCGACACGGCGATCGTGTCCCTTCGGTGCGGCAGGCGAGCCAGCAGCACCGGATCAGCATCACGACCGTGCTGCACGCGTATCTGCTGCTGGAAAGCCGCGGGTTGCTGGAAAGCCGGCCGCAGTCGGGTTATTTCGTGAACCTGCGGCGCGACGACAGCCATGCGCCGGTGCGCGAGCTACGCCCGTCGAAGCCGATCGCGATCTCGTCGTCGGTGGACGTGAGCCGGCTCGTGCTGTCGACGCTGCGCTCGATCGGCACCGACGACGCTGTGCCGCTCGGCTCGCCGTACCCGGACCCGAGCCTGTTTCCGTTCGAGAAGCTGAACCGGTACGCGTATGCGGCCGGCCGCGACAAGTCGCTGTGGGGCGTGACGGACGGGCTGCCGCCCGGCCATCCGCGACTGATCCGCCAGATCGCGCGCCGCTACCTGGAAAACGGGATGTCGGTGGACCCGAACGAGATCATCGTGACGGTCGGCGCGACGGAGGCGATCAACCTGTGCCTGCAGGCCGTTGCGAAACCGGGCGACACGATCGCGGTGGAATCGCCGACGTTCTACGCGATGCTGCACGCGATCGAACGGATGGGGATGAAGGCGATCGAGGTCGCGACACATCCGGAATACGGAATCGACATCGCGGCACTGGCCGCGATCGCGAAGTCGCAGCCGATCGCCGCGTGCATGGTGATGCCGAACTTCCAGAATCCGCTCGGCTTCCAGATGCCGGACGAGCGCAAGCGCGAGCTGGTCGAGTTCGCCGCGAAAGCCGACCTGCCGATCATCGAGAACGGCGTGTACAACGAACTGTATTTCGGCAACATGCATCCGAGCACGCTGAAGTCGTTCGACCGGCACGACATCGTGCTGCACTGCTCGTCGTTCTCGAAGAGCCTGACGGCCGCGTACCGGATCGGCTGGGCGCTGCCGGGCCGCTATCGCGAGCAGGTCGAGAAGCTGAAATTCCTGAACACGCTCGCGACGCCGTCGCTGCCGCAGCTCGCGATCGCGGAGTTTCTCGAACGCGACGGCTACGAGCATCACCTGCGGCGGATTCGCAAGGCGTATGCGCAGCAGGCGAACCTGATGCGCACGATGGTGTCGCGGTTCTTCCCGGAAGGCACGCGCATCTCGAGCCCGGCGGGCGGGTACGTGCTGTGGATCGAACTGCCTGCGCAGATCGACGCGATGCGGCTGTACCAGCTCGCGCTGGAGCAGGGGATCACGATCGGGCCGGGTTACATGTTCTCGATCACGGACAGCTACCGGAACTTCATCCGGTTGAACTACAGCAGCCCGTGGTCGCCGGAGATCGAGCAGGCGGTGATCGCGGTCGGCAAGCTCGCCGCCTACTGCCTCGACTGAGTGATCCGCCGCGCATCGCGCGTCGTGCGTCGCATGCGCGGCGTCACGTCAGCCGGTACGACTGCGCGCCCGTTCCCGCGAGCGTGCCGCCGTCGACGATCAGGTATTCGTTGCGGATCGGCTTGCCGTCGAACCAGCATTGCAGGATCTCCAGCGTGCCGGCCGCGTAGCGGGCCTGCGCGGACAGCGACGTGCCGGAGATGTGCGGCGTCATCCCGTTGAACGGCATCGTGCGCCACGGGTGATCGGCCGGCGCCGGCTGCGGAAACCACACGTCGCCGCCGTAGCCCGCGAGATGCCCGGACGTGAGCGCATTCACGACCGCGTCGCGGTCGACCAGCTTCGCGCGCGCGGTGTTGATCAGGTAGGCGCCGCGCTTCATGCGCGCGATCATCGCCGCGTCGAACAGGTGCGCGGTCGACGGGTACAGCGGAATCTGCAGGTTGACGATGTCGACGGCGCTCGCGAGTGACGCGACATCGGCGTGATACGTGAGCCCGAGTGCCTGCTCGATCGATGCATCGAGCCGGTGGCGCTGCGTGTAGTGCAGCTGCAGCCCGAACGGCTGCAGCCGGCGCAGCACGGCGAGCCCGATGCGTCCCGCGCCGACCGTGCCGAACTGCATGCCTTCGACGTCGTAGCTGCGCGACACGCAATCGGCGATGTTCCAGCCGCCTTGCTGCGCGATCGCATGCGACGGCAAGTAGTTGCGCACCAGCGCGAGCGTCGTCATCACCACGTGCTCGGCCACGCTGATGCTGTTCGAGCCGGTGACTTCGGCGACGGTGATGTGCGCACGCGCGGCGGCGTCGAGATCGACGTGATCGGAGCCGATGCCGGCCGTCAGCGCGAGCTTCAGCTTCGGTGCGCGGGCGATCCGTTCGGCCGTCAGGTACGCGGGCCAGAACGGCTGCGAGATCACGACGTCCGCTTCGGGCAGCCGGCGCTCGAATTCGGAGTCGGGGCCGTCCTTGTCGCTCGTGACGATCAGCGTATGGCCGTGCGCTTCCATGTAGGCGCGCAAGCCGAGCGCGCCGGACACCGAGCCGACGAGTTCGCCGGGACGAAAGCCGGGCGGGCCGGCCGGCGTCGGCGCGGTCTGTCCGTCCGCGTAGTGCGTGATGACCGGAATCGCATCGCGCACGTAGCGCGGCGGGTAGCCGTCCACGGGATCGGGGTAGAGGACGCACAGGACGGTGGCCATCGGGTAGTACTCCTGGTGACGGGCAGAAGGTGGCACGCGGCTTGCGCGGGATGCGCGGCGTGCGCCGCAGGCCGCTGCCGTGTTGCGCCGCAACGTTGATGACGTTCTACGCCCGTCATGGATCGCGTACAAGCTACAGTGCGTGTTTGCGTGCGTTGCGGGGACGTCTGTACCTGTTCTTTTCAGGAGGGATGTCGATAATGGGATCGTTACCTGACTTTTCGGGAGCCACGTCATGACTGAAAGCGACGATTCGTCGTCACGCCCCGATCTCACGCAAGGCATCGCGCTCGACGAGCTCGCCGACGGCGCCATGATCGAGGGCCATGTCGGCGATGCAGCGGTGCTGCTCGTGCGCCGCGCCGATGAACTGTTTGCCGTGGGCGCGCAGTGCCCGCACTACGGCGCGCCGTTGGCCGACGGCCTGCTGGAAGGCGACACGATCCACTGCCCGTGGCATCACGCGGCGTTCTGCCTGCGCACCGGCGCGCTGCTGCGCGCACCGGCGCTCGACGGGCTGCCGTGCTGGCGCGTCGAACGCCGCGACGGCCGTGCCGTCGTGCTCGACGAGCGGCCGGCCGCCGCGCCGCCTGTGTTGAAGGCAGCGGGACTGCCCGCGTCGGTGGTGATCGTCGGCGGCGGTGCGGCTGCCATCGCGGCGGCGGTGACGCTGCGGCAGGAAGGCTATCCACATCCCGTCACGCTGCTCACCGCCGATGCCGATCCGCCGTACGACCGGCCGAACCTGTCGAAAGACTATCTCGCCGGCACGGCCGATGCCGACTGGCTGCCGCTGCGCGCGCCGTCGTTCTATGCGGACCATCACATCGACGTGCGATGCGGCACGCGTGTCGTACGCATCGACCCTGCGCAGCAGGCCGTCGAACTGGCCGACGGCAGCCGCGTCGGCTACGGCGCGCTGCTGCTTGCGACGGGCGCCGAGCCGAACCGGCTGACCGTGCCCGGCGCGGATCTGCCGCACGTGTGCGTGCTGCGCTCGCGCGCCGACTGCGACGCACTGATAGCCAAGCTGAAAACCGCACGCCGCTGCGTCGTGGTCGGCGCGAGCTTCATCGGGCTCGAAGCGGCGGCCGCGCTGCGCACGCGCGGGCTCGACGTGCAGGTCGTCGCGCCCGATGCGCATCCGATGGCGCGCGTGCTCGGCGAAGCGCTCGGCAGCACGATCCAGGCACTGCACGCGTCGCACGGCGTCGTGTTCCATCTCGGCGCGACACCCGCACGGATCACGCCGGACAGCGTGACCCTGTCGACCGGCGACGCGCTGCCGGCCGATCTCGTGGTGGTCGGCATCGGCGTGCATCCGAACGTGGCGCTCGCGCAGGACGCGGGGCTGGCCGTCGAGCGCGGCGTGACGGTCGACCGCTTCCTTCAGACGAGTGCGCCCGGCATCTACGCGGCCGGCGACATCGCGCGCTGGCCCGATCCGCTGACGGGCGAGCGGATTCGCGTCGAGCACTGGGTCGTCGCCGAGCGGCAAGGCATCGCCGCCGCGCGCAACATGCTCGGGCAGCAGCGGCCGTTCGACGCGGTGCCGTTCTTCTGGAGCCAGCATTACGACCTGACGGTCAACTATGTCGGGCATGCAGAGCAATTCGATCGGGTCGAGATCGATGGCGACCTCGGTGCGCACGATTGCTCGATCGCGTACTGGCGCGGCAACACGCGGCTCGCGGTCGCGACGGTGGGCCGCGATCTCGACAGCCTGAAGGCGGAAGCGGCATTCGAGCGGCAGATTGCAGCCGCGTGACAGTGGTGTGACGACATGATTCGAACCCGGAGGCGAGATGAATCCCGATGTGCGTGCCCGTTTCGAAACCGAGTTTGCGCCGCGCATCGCGGCGCGCGTGCTCGGCCTGTATCAGCCTGGCGAAGTGAGGGTGGACGTCGTGCCGCACGACGGGCAGGGCGGCCCGACCTGTGTCGACGTGATCGGCCTCACGTCGACGGTCGGATTGCCGAACCGGCTGAACGCGCGGCTCGCGTGGCGTGACGAGGCGATCGACGCGCTGCTGGCCGAGCCCGATCGCAGCCGCTTCGACCGCTATCTCGCGGCGTTGCCGGTCACGATCGAACGCTGGCAGATGGAGTTGCCGGTCGACTTCAGCACGCGCACCCAGCGCGATCGCGAGATCCTGATCCGCGATCTGGATTTCGATGCGTGAATCGCGCCGTGCGATGCGTGCGGATGAGCCGGTTGCCGCTAGCGGTCGCGTGTCTTGATGATCACGCGGCCCTGATCGATGCCGCCGCGCAGTGCTTCGTCGCACGTGAGCCATTCGGGGGTGACGAGCTCGGGCGCGGGCAGGTCGACCGGCGCGCCGTCGCGGAAGATCCGCACCTGCGCGACCCACGCGCCGTTCGCGTTGCGCGTCGCGTCGACGCGAATCTCGTGATCCATGAAAGTGTCGGTGGCGTGCATCGGTCGGGACCCTCCGTCTTGCGTGAACGCGGTGCGTCGATCGTAGCAGCATGGCGTGCGCCGTGCATCCGGAATGAAGCGGAACCTGCGCGCGATCCGACGCACGTGTCGCCGCGCGAGACGGGAGCGAACCTGTGGCCTTCGACCTGACCTTTTCCAGTAAGACGGAGACCACATCGCACCGCCTCACCACCTTTTTGCGAATGCTGGGGGTAGCGCTTCTGCCGGATCATGCGGCTTGAGACGCCCTTGAGGCTGCTCGCCAACGACGACACAGAAACCTCGGGCGGGTAGCTCATCAGCAGGCGGACATGCTCGTCCTCGCCATCGAACCCCATCAGTTCGGATTCGACGCGGCGGAAATGCCGCGCAATCGTTCGGAATTTCCGTGGGGAACACGTCGCGAAGTCCATGTTGCGTATGCATCAGAACGACGCAATGGCGACCGCGTCGAATGGCTTGACTCTCACTTGTAGGCCAAGCATAGAATGGCCCGATGCAACGACTCCAGGCTTTCAAGTTCGAACTGATGCCAAACGGCGAGCAGCAGCGCAAGATGCGCCGCTTCGCCGGGGCGTGCCGATTCGTTTTCAACAAGGCGCTGGCGTGGCAGCAGGAGAACTGCGAGGCGGGCGGAAAGTTCATCGGGTACGTTGAGATGGCAAAGCGCCTGACGGCATGGCGCAACGGTACCGAAACGCCTTGGCTCAAGGATTCCCCGGTGCATCCGCTCCAACACGCACTCAAGGATCTGGAGCGAGCCTACAAGAACTTCTTCGCCAAGCGCACCGCCTTTCCGCGCTTCAAGAAGAAAGGCCGCAGCGACAGCTTCCGCTACCCCGACTCGAAGCAGATCAAACTCGATCAGGTCAACAACCGCATCTTTCTGCCTAAGCTTGGCTGGCTCCGTTATCGCAACAGCCGGGACGTGTTGGGCGAAGTGCGCAATGCCACCGTGTCTAGAAACGCAGGAAAATGGTTTGTCTCCATCCAGACTGCGCGTGAAGTCACGCAGCCGGTGTTGCGGGCAACCAGCGCGATCGGCATCGACATGGGCATCGCACGGTTTGCCACAATGAGCGACGGTAGCTTTCTTGTGCCGCTCAACAGCTTCAAGCGGCACGAGGCTAAGCTGCGTCGTGTGCAGCAGGGAATAAGCCGAAAGGTCAAGTTCAGCAACAACTGGAAGAAGGCAAAGGCTCGCATCCAGCGTATCCATGCCCGCATCGGCAACGCTCGCCGTGACTACCTGCACAAAGCCACGACCACGATCAGCCAAAACCACGCGATGGTGTGCATCGAGGACTTGCAGGTACGCAACATGTCGAGGTCGGCGGCTGGCAGCCCCGGCGCACCGGGCAAGAACGCTCGGGCCAAGTCCGGCCTGAACAAAGCCATCCTCGATCAGGGGTGGTTCGAATTTCGTCGTCAGCTGGACTATAAGCTGACGTGGAATGGGGGCTGGCTCATCGCCGTGCCGCCGGCGAATACGAGTCGAACATGCCCGGTCTGCAAATACGTGAGCGCCGAAAACCGGCAGACACAGGCGGCATTCCGCTGTGTCGACTGCGGTCATGAGGACCATGCCGATGTGGTCGGTGCGATCAACATACTGGCGCGGGGACACCGCGTTGCAGCCTGTGGAGAGCCGGTGCAGTCGGGCCGCTCCGTGAAGCAGGAACCCGCCGAGGCGATCTGAAACGAGCATCATCGCTTCAGACGCGGTAGGCCCCCCCGCCTTTAGGCGGGGGAGGATGTCAAGGGGATGATTCTCGCGGCGATCGCGATGCAGATGATCGTCGCGAGCCTGAAGGCCGCGTTCGGGCTGCCGCATTGAGCGCGGCGTATCCGGAGGCGGCTGCCTGATTTCACGGAGTGGCTGATGAATACGTTGATCGTGTTGTCCTATCCCGACCTCGCGGCCGCCCATCGCGCGCTCGCCGAACTCGATACGTTGCGCGACCGGCACGTCGTCGCGCTGTCGGGGGTGGCGATCGTCGAGTGCACGACCGACGGACAGTTGCACGCGCATGCGGTCGACCCCGATCGCACGCCGCCCGCGTCGCTGCTCGACAGCGTGGTCGAGCACATCGAATCGTCGCTCGATGCGTGGCGCGAGAAGCCGGTGGACGACGCACTGATCGACCGCGTCGCGCGCAAGGCACGCCCCGGCACCGTGTCGCTCGGGCTGGCTGCGACGCAACTCGATATCTACGCGTTGAGCACCGCGCTCGCTCCGTTCGGCGGAGACGTGATCGACACGACGCTGTCGATCGACGACGAGCTGAAGCTCGTCGAAGCGATTTCGAACGCACGCGACGGCGGCAGTCAGAACACAATCGACTGACGGATCGACGAATCGGATCGAACGCTCGATGCGCGGCAAGTGACGCAGCAGGGTCTTGGTCGAACGCCATCGAGCGGCCCCGATCGTCATCCGACCATTCCGACATGCGAAAAATCAGACCGGCAAGTTTGACCGCTTGGCGCGTCAACGTGCGCAAAAGACGCGATCTGCACGATTTCACGCCACATGATCCCCGTGAAACGATGGCGTTCTTACCGATTGCCGTGCATTGAATCTGGCAATGCAGATGCCGCGGGCGGATAGATTTATTCGATGGCCGGCGAATGCGCGACATGCCTCTCCTATACTCGTAGGGACTGCTTTTCACGGGAGGACAGCCCATTCGCACGAGTGCATCGATCAAGCCGTATCGTCGTGCGACCAGTGGCCGGACCTCGCTGAAACCTGCCGCGGTCCCGGCGGCTACGCGCGCCGGGCTGCTTCACAAGGAGCCACGATGCCCTACGTCCTGATCGTCGAAGATGACGCCGATACGCGCGCCATGCTCGCGGCGGTCGCACGCACGCAGCAGCTTGCGTGCGACACGGCCGCGACGCTCGAGGAAGCGCGCACGCTCGTCACGACGCACCCCCCCGACCTCGTGCTGTGCGATCTCGTGCTGCCGGACGGCAACGGGATGGATCTGTTCGATGCGTTGCCGAAGCATTCGCACTGTGAAATGGTGCTGACCACCGGCCACGCGAGCCTCGAAACAGCGATCGACGCGTTGCGGCGCGGCGCGACCGACTACCTGGTGAAGCCGCTGAACATGCAGCGGTTGAACAGCATCTTCGCGCGCGTGCCGCGCACCACCGCGCTGCATGAAGAGATCGCCGAGCTGCGCTCCGAACTGCAGCGCCTCGGCCGCTTCGGCCGCATGCTCGGCAGCTCGCCCGCGATGCAGACCGTCTACGACGCGATCGGCCGGGTCGCACGCACCGAGGCATCGGTGCTGCTGACGGGCGAATCGGGCACCGGCAAGGAGCTGGCCGCGCAGACCGTGCACGACCTGAGCCTGCGCCGCCGCGGCCCGTTCCTCGCGGTGAACTGCGGCGCGATCGCCGCGAACCTCGTCGAGAGCGAGATGTTCGGCCACGACCGCGGCAGCTTCACGGGCGCGGAACGCCAGCACAAGGGCTTCTTCGAACGCGCGGACGGCGGCACGCTGTTTCTCGACGAGATCACCGAGATGCCGCTCGAGTCGCAGGTCAAGCTGCTGCGCGTGCTCGAGACGGGGCGCCTCACGCGGCTCGGCTCGACGCGCGAGATCGACGTGGACGTGCGCATCGTCGCGGCGACCAACCGCGACCCGGAGGCCGCGATGGCCGACGGCAAGCTGCGGCCCGACCTGTTCCACCGGATCAACGTGTTCCCGATCCCGCTGCCGTCGCTGCGCGAGCGCGGCGACGACATCCCGATGCTCGCCGATGCGTTCCTGCAGCAGTTCAACGCCGAAAGCGGCCGGAACCTGCGCTTCGCACCGGCCGCGCGCGATGCGCTGAAGACTTACGCGTGGCCCGGCAACGTGCGCGAGCTGCGCAACTTCGTGCAGCGCGCGAGCATCTTCTGCGACGCGGACGTGATCGATACGCTGCCGCCGCCGATCATGGACGAACTGTCGAACCTGGCCGATTCGCACGAGGATCGTGTGACCGTGCCGTTCGGCACGTCGCTCGAGGAAGCCGACCGGCGGCTGATCCTCGGCACGATCGCGCAATGCGGGGGCGTGAAGGCGCAGGCGGCCGAGGTGCTCGACGTCAGCCTGAAAACGATCTACAACCGGCTCGCGCAGCTCGAAGACGAAGTGGACAAGCCGGCGTCCTGATGCCGCCGCGACCGACCCGCCGGCAGGAGCGTGATCGATGATCGACATTTCGCGCACTCGCGCGGGCAACTACGTCACGGCCGTGATGCTGGTTGCGATCGCCACCGTGCTGCAGGCGCTCGCGATCCGCTTCGGCGGCGTGAACCTGCCGCTCGTCCTCTACTATCCGCTGCTCGCGGGCGCCGCGTGGGCGACGTCGTTCCTGTTCGGGATGGCCTCGACGGTCGTCAGCGGCCTGCTCGTGTGGACGCTGTTTCTCTCGGACCCCGCGGCCTATACGCAGCCGCTGCCCGATCGGCTCGTGCGGCTCGGCACCTTCGTGCTGATCGGTGCGCTCGTCTGCGCGATCGCGTCGATGCTGCGCCACGCGCGCTTCACGAACGATGCGGCGCTACGGCGTGAAACGGCCGCGCGCCGGCGGCTCGAAGCCGTGCTGCAGGCGTTGCCGCATGGCGTGATCGCCACCGATACGAACGGGCGGCTCACCTACGTCAACGCCGCCGCGGCCGCGCTCGTCGGTTGCCGGCCCGACGATGCGATTGGCCGTCCCGCGCGCGACGTGCTGCGGATCGTCGATCGCGACGGCCGGCGCGTTCAATCGACCCCGCTCGATCTCGCGCTCGGCGGCGAGGGCGTCGCATCGGATCGCCACTGGCTGCACGCGGAGGGGCGCGAGCCGGTGCCGATCGTCGAGGTGGCCGCGCCGCTCGGCGATGCGGACGGCAACGTCGACGGCGCCGTGCTGCTGCTGCGCGACGCCGGCGCCGACCGTTCGCGGGCCGATGCGTCGCGGTTGCAGCGGGATGTCGTCGATGCGTCGCCCGACGCGATCGTCGGCATCGATGGCGATGGCCGCATCGTCAGCTGGAACCCCGCCGCGCAACGCATGTTCGGCTACGACGAAAGCGATGCGCATGGGCGCGCGTTCGAATCGCTGGTGGCGATGCGCTGGCTGAAACGCAAGCCGCTCGTCCAGTCGTTCGACGACATGCACGCGGCGGTCGGGCCGATCGACCTGCTGTGTGTGCGACGCGACGGCCGGCGCTTCCGTGCGACCGTGTCGGCGGGCCCGGTACGCGGCGACGTGCGTGCGTCCGTCGCGTTGTCGCTGACGCTGCGCGAAGCCGGCGCGCAGCGCCGCCGCGACCTGCGCGCGCAGCGGTCGCTGCAGGGCGCACGCGATGCGCGCGACCAGGCCGATACGTCGAACCGGCTGAAGGACGAACTGCTCGCGACGGTGTCGCACGAGCTGCGCACGCCGCTGAACGTGATCTACGGCTGGGTCGAGGTGCTGCGCAATTCGGGCGACAGCGCGCTGCAGCAGCAGGCGGTCGACGCGATCGACCGCAGCGCGCGTTCGCTCACGCGGATGGTCGGCGACATCCTCGACGCGTCGTCGCTCGCGACCGGCAAGCTGCAGTTCGACGCGATGCCGGTGGACGTCGTGCGGCTGTTCTCCGATTCGGTCGGCGCGTTCCAGACGGCCGCGTCGTCGGCCGGCATCGTGCTCGAATTCGACTGTTCGGCCTCGACCTGCGTGGTGTCGGGCGATGCCGAGCGCTTGCGGCAGATGCTGTCGAACCTCGTGTCGAACGCGCTCAAGTTCACGCCGTCCGGCGGCAGCGTGACGGTCGGGCTCGCCCGCGTCGATGCGCGCGTGGTGCTGACCGTGAGCGACACGGGGCAGGGCATCGTGCCGGCGTTCCTGCCGTACGTGTTCGACATGTTCCGCCGCGCGGAGGATTCGCCGGCGTCGTCGCGGCGCGGGCTGGGCCTCGGCCTGTCGATCGTGCGCCATATCGCCGAACTGCACGGCGGCGGCGTGACGGTCGAGAGCGCGGGCCGCAATCGCGGCGCGACGTTTACGGTGACGCTGCCGGCCGGCTGGCAGCCGGCCGGCGCGGTGGCGTGGGGGAGTGCGCACGTGGACGCCCTTCGCGCGCCGTTGACGCTCGATACGCAACGCATCCTGATCGTCGACGACGATCCGACGACGCGCGAAAGCCTCACCGCCGCGCTGACGACGTTCGGCGCGGCCGTCGCGATCGCGTCGACGGGGCGCGAAGCGCTCGCGGTGGCCGCCGACCTGCGGCCGACCGTCGTGCTGTCCGATCTCGCGATGCCCGACGGCGACGGCTTCTGGCTGCTCGACGCGTTGCGGCGCACCGGCATGAACGGCGGCGGGCCGCCCGGCATGCGGGTGCTCGCCGTGACCGCGCATGCGGGCCTGGCCGACGAACGCCGCGCGCTCGAGGCCGGGTTCGACGGCTATCTGTGCAAGCCGGTCGACGTGCGCGAACTGGCGGACAAGATCGTGCGCGTGACGAAGCAGGCCGGCTGACGCGGCGGCCGTCCGTCGTTGCCCTGTTGCGACGGCCCGTAACGGTGAGGCGGGGCCGATCTTGGCCGGAGGCCGGCAGGCTGCATCGCGCGCGGCCTGCGACGCGCTATCACGTCCGCTTCGGCTGCGACACGCCTTCGAGCGTGTTCGCGACGTCGTCGCGCGCCGGGCCGGCCGAGCGTGTCGCGATGTTCGCGAGCGACCGCATGCCGACCAGCCGCTTGTCGTGATCGACGACCGGCAGGCGCCGCAACTGCGCATCGGCCATGTCATGCTGGATCTCGCCAGCGAATCCTCCTCGATGACGCGAACGCCGCCGCAACGACCATGCCCGGGGTCGGCACGCGGCACGCGACTTGCCGTAGCGACGGGGAACACGACGAAGATGACGACGAAGATGACGACGACCACGCGCGGCGCGACCCGTGCCGGCCGCGCGCACATCCACGGAGGCACGATGACGATTCCAAAACGGCGAGAGGGCGTGCGCTACGAACTCAACGTTTGCGGCGGCGGGTTCGATTCGGTGAAGAGCCGCTTCAAGGAATGGAAGCGCGAACCGCTGATCTACCGGCCCGAGCGGCGGATGTTCGAGGGCAAGGCGGACGTGCGGCCGCTCGGCGACGAGACGTTCGGCGCGACCGAGCCGGCGAGATTCGCGCTGCAGCGTGCATGCGAGCCCGCCGACACGTATGCGCTCGCGGCACGCGTGCGCGACGACGGCCGCGAGCTGTGGCTCGTGATGGCCGCGTACGACGCATAGCGGCGCGCAGGCAGGCATCGCGGCGAACGACGGCGGCCCAACCGCCCGGCGCACTGCGTGACGGCGTGCTTGAAGCGTGAACGGACGGCACGTGGATTGCGGATTGGCCGGGGCCTGCCCAACCGATTCCGCGGCTGCCGCGGATGTCAGGAGGTGTTCGATGAAACCGATCCGCACGATCCGCACCGGCGCATGCCTGCTGGCCGCCGCGTGCGCGCTGGCTGCCTGCATGCAACCGGGTCCCTACGGCGCGCGAGACGCGCCTCCCGCGCCGCCCGGCGCCCACCCGCCGTCGCCGGGCACGACGATGCCCGATGCCAATACGCGTTACGAGCCGCGGCCGTCGCCGGGCAACAC
>NZ_JAAGPH010000004.1:0-130109 GCF_017104705.1 Burkholderia sp. Se-20373
GGGATCGACGGGGCGGAAGGGGCCGAAGGGGCCGGGGGCGACGCCCGAGGCGGGGGCGCCGGTTCGCCGGGCCGGTTCGGCGGTGTACCGGTGCGCGGAGGCGACGCCCGGGTCAGCGCGATCGGCAAGGACGGCGAGACGAACGTGCCTGCCGCGCCGCGCATCTGCAGATAGCCCTCGTCGACCAGGATCGTGTAGGCCTGTTCGACGGTGCCGCGCGCCGTGTTCAGTTGCGTCGCCAGGCCGCGCAGCGCGGGTACGCGGTCGCCGGGGCGCAGGTGGCCGGCCGCGATCGCGGCCCGGAACCGCTCGCAAATCTGCAGATAGAGCGGCAACTGGTGCTGCCGATCGATTTCGATGGTCAGTGCAAGGGTGGGTTCAGACATCACGGCCTCTCGGGTAACGCAGCAGGGACGGGATCGGATCCAGCTTGGACTAGTCCGATCGCCGATTCTTGGCACTGATGGATAGGACATGATTCTTCCACAATTGCGTCACGCGATGCGACGGACATGGCCGCCTTCTCCGGATCCGGCACCCGTCATGCCCGGTCGCATTCCCGTCAAATCCAATCGTCAGGAGATTGTGCGATGAAAATCGTTGTCATCGGTGGTTCGGGCCTGATCGGCTCGCGTGTCGTCACGCTGCTCGCCGAAGCGGGTCATCAGGCGCTGGCCGCCTCGCCGCGCACCGGCGTCAATACCGTCACGGGAGAGGGGCTGACCGATGCATTGACGGACGCCGATGTGGTCGTGGACGTGGCGAACGCGCCGTCGTGGGAGCCGCAGGCGGTACTGGACTTCTTCCGCACCTCGGCACGCAATCTCGGCAAGGCCGAAGTGGCCGCGGGCGTGCGCCATCACGTCGCGCTGTCGATCGTCGGCTGCGACCGGATGCCGGAGAACGGCTATTTCCTGGCCAAGGTCGCGCAGGAACAGGCAATCGAAGCGGCGGGCGTGCCGTACACGATCGTGCGCGCGACGCAATTCATGGAATTCATCGGCGGCATTGCGGACTTCAGCACGCAAGACGGCACGGTCCGCATCGGCGATGGCCTGTTTCAGCCGATCGCCGCGGAAGACGTGTCGGCGCTCGTCGCGCAGATCGCGCTCGCCGGGCCGCAGAACGGCACGGTCGAGATCGCGGGCCCGGATCGCGCGCCGTTCGCGGAGATCGTCGCGCGCTACCTGAAATCGGTCGGCGATCCCCGCGCGGTGGTGACCGATCGCGAGGCCCGCTACTACGGCGGCCGCGTCGAGGAAACCTCGCTGGTGCCGCTCGGGGATGCGCGACTCGGCCGCATCGGCCTCGACGCGTGGCTGGCGCGAGGCTGATTCGCGTTCGCACATGTGACGGTTCGCAGGCGCCCGCGGATCGCGGGCAATCGGGATGATTGGCATGGGGGCAGCGGAAAATGAATCATTCGGAACCATCGGAGTACGGCGTGCGGCGCGACCTGGCCGGTCGCGCCAATGCCCTGTCGGCGAGCTTTGGTGCGAGCTATGCGGGCATCCTGGCATTCGTTGCCGTGGCGAGCGAGGGCAGCTTCACCAAGGCCGCCGAACGGCTCGGCGTCGGGCGGCCGGCCGTGAGCCGGAACGTCCAGAAGCTGGAGGCGCAACTGAGCACGCGGCTGTTCCAGCGGACCACGCGCACGACCGAACTGACGTGCGAGGGCCGGCGATTCTACGAGAACTGCCATCAGGGCGTGGCGCAGATCGTGGAAGCCATGAACGACATGCTCGAGTTGCGGCAGGGGCCGCCGCGCGGCCTCATTCGCATCAGCTCGGCCGTGGGCTTCGGCAGGAAGATCGTGGCGCCGCTGCTGGCCAGATTCACGGACGCGTACCCGGACATCGACATCGACCTGCTGCTCGACGACCGGCCGATCGACCTGGTGTCCGAGCGGATCGACGTGTCGTTCCGCAACGGGCGCATCGAGGATTCCAGCATCATCGCGCGCCAGTTGATTCCGATGCAGATGGCGCTCTGCGCGGCGCCGTCGTACGTGGCGACGCACGGGCTGCCGCAGAGCCTGGACGACCTCGACCGGCACGCGTGCATCAATTTCAGGTTCGCGAGCGGACGCCTGTTCGAATGGGAGTTCAATGTCGACGGCCGCCCGCGGAAGTACCTGCCGACCTCGCGCCTCACGTTCAACGACGCGGACCTGGTATTGCGCGCGGTGCTGAACGGAGCGGGCATCGCACAGTTGGCGGGCTACCAGATCCGCGACCATCTCGCATCGAAGGCGCTCGTCGTCGCGCTGGCGAAGCATGTGCCGGAAGATCGCGGCCACTACATCTGCTATCTGAGCCGGCAACACCTGCCGACGCGCATCCGGATCTTCGTCGATTTCATGACCGAGCAGATTCGCGCGCTCGACCTGAACTGCATGACGCAGTTCAACCGGGATCTCACGGTTGCTGCGTCGACGGGATTGGCTGCTTGAAGCATAAAGGGCGGTGAGGAAGCGGGCGGCCCGTCGGCTTCCATGGACCTCTTCCACTGGCCGCGTTTTTTCATCGGTCGCAGCAACGACGCGCGACGAACGGCGAGTCCGGCGCGCAAAGCCGCCCGCCGGATGATCGATAACTGCGTTTTAATGAATGGGCGGTTTATTCAATATCGCGCAATTGAAGTCGAGCTAAAACAGGTTGAAATGAAAAACGAATCGGGCGTTTGATTAAAATTAAAAAACGATCAATACGGAACGTTTATTTTTCCGGGTTTAGCGGATAAGGTTCGGTTCGGTGAAAGTGATTTGTCAGAAAGCGCGGCGCTTCATCATCGCGTGCCGCGGTTTCATCTGGTTTGCCGCTTTTGCCGATCAGTGTGCGCGACGACGTGTCGACAGGAACCCCTGCCGGGGATCCCGCGGCATGCCCGATACGCGCATATCCGTTCCGACATCGACGTCATGAGGGCTCATGAACAAGATCATCCGCAGATACGTTGCTTCCGTGGTGCCATGCGCGTTGACCGGCGTGGCACTGCTGGTCGCGGCGGCCGGTGCTCACGCGCACGGCCGTTTGACCGAACCGCCTTCGCGTATCGTGCTGTGCACGCAAGGGCAGAATCCGAACTGCCAGGTCGACGCCTGGCACGCGAACGCGATGGAGAACGGCAAGTTCTTCCCCGCGACGCAAAGCGGCCTGTCCGATCCGTTCGCGCCGGCCGACGCGAAGAATGCCGCACCGCCGCCGGACGGCGAAATCGCCGGCGCCAGCACGAACGGCCCGCTGCCCGTGCTGAACGAGCAGTCGCCGAGCCGCTGGCAGAAGATCCCGCTGCGGCCGGGCGCGTTGCAGAATTTCAAATGGGAATTCAGCGCCGTGCACAAGACGCGTCGCTGGAACTACTTCGTGACGCGCGCCGACTGGAACCCGTCGGAAAAGCTCACGCGCGCGCAGTTCGAGCCCACGCCGTTCTGCACGATCCAGAATCCCGGCCAGCCTTACTGGGACCCGAACGCGAACCTGGTGCCCCAGCAGCCGACCATTCATCAATGCCGGTTGCCGGTGCGTAGCGGGTACCACGTCATCCTCGCGGTGTGGGAAGTCGCGGATACGGCGATGGCGTTCTATCAGGTCGTCGACGCGACGTTCACCAACGGCGATACGACACGCAGCCCGTTCTGATACCGCTGCAACCTGACACGCCCGGCGATGCCCGGGCGTCATGAACGGAAGCACACCGCTCAAGCGCGCGGATGCGCTCGCCGACCGACCGGGCCGTGTCCCGCTCGGCTTGCCGAAGCAGCACCATCATTGCCCCTCCACCCACCCGCGCGACGCCGTCGTACGGCCGGATCGCATCGCCTGAATTTCGTCGCTTTGAACAATCGGTCGGATGGCTGCGAGCTATCCGTTTGAATGATCGAATCGCGACAATTGCAATATTGCGACGCGATCGCGTGAATATTTCGGGGTTCGATATTGATGGAAATAATCGATTCCAGGGTTGATGCCTGATGATTATGTAGTATAACAAATCGAAGTGCCGGCGCTGAATTGAAGGATCACTACATCGGCCGTCGAATTGTTTTCCGTCGTTGAGATAAAGACGGAATCAATATCGGAATTTGTCTTCAAGCGGCAATTTGTCAGGTTGATTTCTTTTGAATTCGACCTGGGCGGAGCGTTGTCAATCGAAAGGGGAAATCATGGACCAGACCGGAATCGAGGGCATGAAAATGAAGCGCAACCCGCACACCGGAATCATGCGGCGATCGACCTTGAAGGGCGCGCTGGCGCTTCTGTTGGCAGGGTCGTTTTTAGGCGCCGGCGCGGCCGCGGCGGGCGGGACGGGTACCGGCACGGCGCCGGCATTCGTCTATAGCCCGTACAAGGACGCGACGATTTCGATGAACTGGAACACCAACGTCATCTCGACGAACGTCACGGGGCAGTTGAGCCCCGTGCTGTCGGTGCTGCCAACCGGTGTCCGTACGATGACGCTCGCGTTCGCGACCGGTGAATGCGGCAGCGAGAACTGGGCAGGCGTCGACGGCGGCGCGATGGCGGCTGCCAATGTGCCGCTGTTCACCGCGGCCAACGTGAATTACGTGATTTCCACCGGCGGCGCGGCCGGCATGTTCACGTGCGGGACGGATGCGGGCATGGCGGCCTTCATCGATCGTTATGCATCGAGCAACCTGATCGGGATCGATTTCGATATCGAGGGCGGGCAGACGCAACAGGTGATCAACGATCTCGTCCAGCGCGTGGCCGTCGCCCAGCGGAAATATCCCGGCCTGCGCTTCAGCTTTACGCTCGCGACGCTGGCCCCTTCCCAGCAGGGCGCGACCACGGCCAGCTCGTGGGGCGCCAGCGCCCCCGACAGCTTCAACATCTACGGCGACTGGGTCATGCAGGCGATCCAGGCGGCCGGCCTGAAGAACTACACCATCGACCTGATGACGATGGACTACGGGTCGGCTAGCGCGGGGAACTGCGTGGTCGCGAACGGCACCTGCCAGATGGGACAGTCGGCGATCCAGGCGGCGATGAACCTGCACGATCACTGGGGCGTCCCGTACAGCCAGATCGAGCTGACGCCGATGATCGGCGGCAACGATGTGGTCGGCGAAACCTTTACGCCGGCGGACGCGGACACCGTCGCGCAGTTCGTGAAACAGAATGGTCTCGCGGGTGTCCACTTCTGGTCGTTCGACCGTGACGTCGATTGCCCGCCCGGCGCCGCATCGTCGACGTGCAACTCGATCGGCGGTGTCGGGACGCTCGGTTATACGAACCGGTTTGCCAACGGCCTGGCGCCTGGCCGGTGAACGACGCCGCGCCACGGAGGAGACCATGCGGGGCCGTCCGCATCAGCAGCATCGGGATGACGTTTCCCGTGGTCTCCGATTGCCGCGACCGGCAACCGGAGGCGCCGCTGCCGTCGAGGGCCGTGCCGGCGGCGCTCGACGGATGCGCTCGCCGGGGCGGAGCGTCAGCGTCCGCCCTGGGACGACGCGCCACGCTTGTCGAAGAAGTGCCCCATCAGTTCGAGCAGCGGCCGGCGTCGCTTGGTCACGGCGAATGCCCACTCGTGGGTCTGGCGCGGCGCGTCGGCCGTCGAGACGGCATCGAGCAGCCGTTGTGCGCGCGGCAGGTCGTACCACGGCAACCAGGGGTACGCATGATGGGCGACGTGAAGGTTGAAGTTCAGGATCACCCAGCGTGACCAGAACGGAACGTTGGCGCAGCTATGCGACACCACGTCCTGCTCCCAGAGCGGCGGGCGTGCCGCGTCGTCGGCCAGCAGCGGGATCTCGGCGTGATGCGGAAGGTTGAGCAGTTCGACGGCCATCAGCAACACGATCCACAGGATCGTCGAGAACGCGAAGAGGCTGCCGAGCACGCCCGCTCGATACGCCAGCGCGCCGACCGCCGCGTAGCCGGCCAGGTAGAGCGCGCTGAATGCGATCTCGGTATTCGATTTCGCGCGATGCGCGGGCGTGTCGCGGTGCAGGAACGGTGCGATCCAGTGGCTGAGGAAATGATTGAACGCCATCATCGGGATCCAGTGCCGCCAGATGAATTCGAGCGTACGCGCGCCGCTTTCCGTCATCACGGAAAACTTCTGGATCATCTTGCGATTCTCCGGATCCCGTGTCGGATGCGCGGTCCACGCGTGGTGGCCCAGATGCGATCTGCGCCGCGGCAGATACGGCAACCCGATGATCCATCCGCAGAGATGGCCGATGGCCTCGTTGCAGGCGCGCGTACGCGATGCGGCGTTGTGCAGTGCCTCGTGCAAGATCAGATAGAGGTGAATCAGCGCGAGCGTGGCGAGGACGAGCGCTGCGATGCGTCCGGGCCCGCCGGCGAGCCAGAGCACCCACGCAGCGGCAAGCAATGCGACATCGGCGAACCAGAGCGCGAGCGTCAGGTGTCCGGTGGGTCCGTTCGGCAATGTCGCCTTGACCGAGCGCCATTCGTCTTGGGTCATGTGCTACCTCGATTGAGTGGATTGATGGGGGGCGCGGCGCGTGGCCGGCGCGGATGTCAGGTGGACAGGATGCGTTGGCCGATCTCGCGGTAGGCGGCATCGAGCACGTCGATGTGTGCGTCGAGGCCGTTCTTGCTCGCGAAGCCGTTGTCGCGCCGGGCGAGCAGCAGGCAGTCGTAGCGCGCGCCGCGGCTCCAGTGCCACGCCGGCAAATAGGCCGTGATGCGGAATCCGGCTTCGAGCATCGCCTTGACCAGGGTCAGCTTGTCGGCGAGCACGATCGCGCCGACATAGGTCGTCGCGCCGCGCCGTTTCAGGAAACGCAGCAGGTCGGCCGTGACGTCGCGCTCGGTCATGAACGGGCCGCCTGCGTGCTGGCAGAGATAGATCGCATCGGCCCGCTCGTCGACACGAAACGTGAAGTCGTCCGCGCACTCGTACCCATGCCCCCAGAAACAGGTATCGGGATAGGGTGCCGGCATCCCGGCGACACCGAGCGGTTCGAAGATCGCGCTGCGCAGAACGTCGGACTCGCGGAAGATCGGCGAGAGTGGCAGGCAATGTTTGAAGCGCGGCGAGCGGAATGTCTCGAGCGCGATGACGTGATGTTCACGCACGCCATGCGTGCTGTCGGGCGACCCGTCGTGTCCGACCACGACGCCATCGAGATGACGCAGCAACGCGCGCAGCGCGATATCGGTGCGGGCAATCGCGAATGCCAGGTCGTGATCCGCGGCCGGCAACGTGTCGATCGCGGATTGCATCAGCGCCGACAGGACGCCCAGGTGACGATGGTGCCGGGAAATCATCGCGCGGCCGTACTCCCACGAGCGATTCTGCGCGTTGTAGCTGACGCTCATGCAACCGATCGTGGCGTGCGTCTCCTCTTCGGCGACAAACCACAGTTCCGACTTGTTCGAGACGGCGCGCCTCACGTAGCCCGCATCGAGACAGGGGTGCGACGAGTCGCCGTATTCCCGTTCGAACAGCGTGCAGATTCCCGATGTGTCCGACACCGTTCCGCGGCGTATCCGGAGTGGCCGGTGGCGGGCGCCGTTGGGCTCGACGCCGTTCCCGGCCGCGGTGCTGCCATCAATTGAATTCATCGCCTTGCTTGCCCGGGTGAGGGTGGGTGGTGGCGCGAATCGAGAGGTGACCCGCGCATCGTCGGCGACGACTTTAATTATCCTTACGTTTGATTGTCAAACAAATTCAATCGATTTATTCATTGTTGATTTCATTTGAATGATGAGGGTGATGGTTGTCTAAAATGAGCGTGACGTCTTGAAGAGAATGGCAGACATCGGCTTGTGTGGCGGGTCTCCTGGGGGGTATCGCGTCGCCTGAAAATGGATTGAAGAGATGAAGGCGGTATCCGCAAATCTTCTTCAGGAATTGAATAATTCGTCGGAGTGGTTGAATTGCTGCAAATAAAAATATCGTGACATCGGTTCCTTTTTTTGTTCCTAAAAACAAGGTTGTTTTATTTTTGCTTTTGATGCGTTATAGGTTTCCAATGTAAAAGCTCCGATTTCGCCGGCTGCGGTCGCCGCGCGTCGGCGGTGCTCGACCAGCACGAGGTTGACGGCTTGCCGGCGCCCACCCTGCCCACAAAAATCGACAAATCGGAACAGATGGGCGCAGTGTTCCCGCCTACCATCCGCACGTACCTCACGCATTCGCGCACCACCGCAGTATCGGCAGAGGCATCGCCCGCATTCCGCCGCACGTGTCTCCCTCGCACCCTCGCATCCTGACAAGCCGTCCAACAGGCAAAGGATTCGCCATGTCCGCAAGATCGTTCGCTTCATTCGTGCTGATGCTGCTGCTCGCGGCGTGCGGCGGCGACTCGGATTCGTCCGCGCCCGGCAGCGCATTCGCGGCCACCGCCGTGCGCGCATCGCAGGCCGCCGCGTGGAAACCGCTTGTGCCGGGCACGAGCTGGCAATGGCAGATCGACGGCAACCGGATCAACGAGACGGTGCTGGACGGCGTGAACAACCCGCGCAAGATGTTCGACGTCGACATGGAGCTGACCGATGCCGGCACGATCCAGCGCCTGAAGGCGAAGGGCATCTATGTCGTCTGCTACATGGAGGTGGGCGGGCGCGAGGACACCCGTGGCGACGCCGGCAAGTTTCCGGACAGCGTGCTCGGCAATCCCGTCGAAGGATACGAGGATCACGAACGCTGGCTGGACATCCGCCAGACCACGATCCTGATGCCGCTGATGCTGGCGCGCCTCGACCAGGCGAAGAAGAAGGGCTGCGACGGCATCGAGCCGGATCTCGACGACAGCTATCGCCAGGAAACCGGCTTTCCGCTGACGCGTGACGACCAACTGCGGTACAACACGGCGCTGATCGCCGCCGCGCACGATCGCGGGATGTCGATGGGCCTCAAGAACGGCTCGGGTATCGCTGCCGCGATGGCGAAAGTGGCCGATTGGGCGCTCAACGAGCAATGCAACAGATTCCACGAGTGCGGTGACTACGCGAGCTTCGTCGCGCTGAACAAGGCCGTGTTCAATGTCGAGTACACGCGCCCGGACGGCATGACGCTCGCGGATTTCTGCCCGGCGGACAACCAGGCCAATTTCGACGGCATCCTGAAACTGTCGAGTGACACGCTGGCGGCGCTGCCGCGTGCGGCCTGCCGGTTCGAGTGAGCGGCGGCGCGCGTCGTCGAGTGCGATCGCATCGGCCGCGATGACGACGCGGGCATCGCGACTGCGCGCACGGACGGGTGCGTGCGCCCAGGCATCGGTGCGGCATCGACAGCATTCCGGTTCGCGGCCCGCGTCGCCCGGGCCGGCCATTGACGCAGGTCAACCGCATTCCCCACGCAGGCCATACAGTCGAGTCGAGCGCTCGCGCGATGCCGCACGCCACTGTGCGCCGCATGCGGGATGGCGGCGGCGACCGGGCCGGATTCGCGCCGGGCGTGTTCATGCCGCCCGCTGGCGGGCGGAACGCGATGCGTTGCGGGGCAGGCTGATGAACCAACGGTTATGGGCGCTCGGCGTGCTGCTTGCATTGGCCGCGTGCGCCGGTGCGGAACGGAACACGGCCTTCCGCGCGACGGAAACGCAATTGTTCGCGACGCGCCAGGCCGCGGTGCTGCAGTGTTCGACACCTGCCGAATGCGACCGCGCGTGGCACTTCGCACGCCGCTACGTCGAAGCGCATTCGTCGACCCGGATCACGCGCGCCGATGCGGACACGATCGAAACGGCGGCGCCGATTCTGGCCGGAGAAGTGTATCTGTGGGCCTCCCGAACGACGTCGGGCGGCGCGTCGATGATCCGGCTCAAGGCGATGTGCAAGGGCATGTACGCCAGCGACGGCGGCCCGGGCTGGCGGTACGACGCGTGCGCGACGAAGATCCTCGACATCGAGCGAGGCTTCCGGTCATACGGGAACCCGGCGGGTTCGTCCGACGCGCCGACGGCGCCGGTCGTGCCGCGATGATCCGGCGTCTCGCGTCCGCTCGCGTGCCGGTTTCCGCGTGATTCCGAACCGTTGACCTCCGTCAACGCCCGCTTCCGGCGAACGCCGATGATGAAAACCATGCCGAACGCCGCCGGCGCGTCGGTTCATCCAGCGAGGTCGGTATGTACACGAACATCATGGTCGCCGTGGACGGCAGTCCTTCATCGCGACGCGCGCTCGACGAGGGCTTGAAGGTGGCGCGCTCGTGCGGTGCCCGCCTGTTCGCCGTTTTCGTCGTCGACAAATCGCTGCTGATCACTTACAGCGGGCGCCTGGACCCGGATGCATTGCTCGCCGAGATCCGGCGCGACGGCGCGTCGGTCCTGCGACAAGCGGAACGAACCATCGCGCACGCGGCGGTCAACGGCGAGACGGAACTCGTCGAGACGGAGCTGGGCGAGAGTATCGCCGAACGGCTGCAGCGCTACGTCGCCGAGCGGTCGATCGATCTCGCGGTGGTCGGCACCCACGGGCGGCGCGGGGTCCGGCGGCTGTTCCTCGGCAGCGTCGCCGAACGGTTCCTGCGCGGATCGAGCTGCCCGGTGCTGCTCATGCGCGGCAGCGACGCCGCACCGGCCGCGGCGGCGGCGTAGGGCCGCCATGCACGGGGCGCCGCCAGCCGGCGCCTGCCCGCGCGCAACCTGCCGAGGTGACCATCATGCAGATCTCCTTTCCGTCCGAACATCCGACCTATTGCGGCCTGGATCCGGCACTGACCTTTCCGGCGCTGGTCGAGGGCCGCCGCGTGCACTGCGCGATCACCGCGGCAGCGCTGGAGGATCACTTCCGCGCGGCGTCGCCGCGCGAGCAGGATCTCGTGAAGGCGTTCGCCCGCCACCGTCCCGCGATCGAGCGCGCCGCACGCTGCCTGCTCGAGGAGATGGGCGGCCGGCCGATCCTGCTCCACAGCGGCTATTTCCGGTTCTGCACGTGAGCGCCCGCAGTCGTTGACGCGCATCAAGCGCGTGCCGATACGGGCACTTACGCTGGAATCCTGATGATCGTTCGTCCGTTGTGCGGCACACGGTGCCGCGCCAATCCGGTCTTCATCATGGCGTCGCGCGGGCGGGACGAACGCGCGGGCCGCCTGTCTATCGTTCAAGGAGTACGAACCATGAGCAATGTCACGCGTTACGATCCGTTTTCGATCGAACCCGTCGCCGACCTGTTTCAGGGGCTGTTCAGGCCGCTGCGCGGGATGACGCTTGCGGACGAGCCCGACCTGGC
Organism: Burkholderia sp. Se-20373; assembly: GCF_017104705.1. Classification (NCBI taxonomy): domain Bacteria; kingdom Pseudomonadati; phylum Pseudomonadota; class Betaproteobacteria; order Burkholderiales; family Burkholderiaceae; genus Burkholderia; species Burkholderia sp. Se-20373. Next base: position 11,175 of record NZ_JAAGPH010000004.1, read on the forward strand.
TTCGATGAAGATCGACGTGACGGAAAGCGACGAGGCGTACAAGGTCAACGCGGAACTACCGGGCGTCGCCAAGGACGACATCGACGTCCAGGTGACGGGCAGCACCGTATCGATCCGCGCGAAGATCGAGCGCAACCAGGAGCAGAAGGAGGGCGAACGCGTGATCCGGCGCGAGCGCTACAGCGGTGCGATCAGCCGCTCGTTCTCGCTGTCGGGCGAGATCGACGACGCGAATGCAACGGCGACTTACCAGGACGGCGTGCTGTCGCTGACGCTCCCGAAGAAAGCGCCGGTCGCGCAGAAGAAGCTGGCCATCAGCTGATCGGAGAGCAGGCAGCGGGCGATGCGGGCACGCGTCGTCCGAACGGAGATACCGGCGCGCGGAGCGATCCGCGCGCCGTTTCATTGTGGCGGTCGCGCGAACGCCTGCGCATTCGATCCGGTGCCGCCGGCGCGGGAGCGCTGCGTCTGCGCGTCGGGCGGCGTCCGTTGACCTGCATCAGCGATCCCCGGCCGCGCGTGTGCAACTCTGGAGATGTGCGGCGGACTGGCGCGCCGCGGCTCACAGGAGTGCAGGCGATGAAGACCGACAAGCAGTTGAAGCAGGACGTTCAGGACGAACTGGAGTCCGACCCGGCGATCGACGCGACACGTATCGGTGTCGAGGTGGTCAACCGGATCGTGACGCTCTCGGGTCATCCGCCGAGCTATGCGGAGAAGCTGGCGATCGAGCGGGCGGCGAACCGCGTGGCCGGCGTCAAGGCGCTCGTCGTCGACATGACCGTGCATCTGCCGGACGACGACGTCCGCACCGACGAGGACATCGCGAACGCGGTGCGTTCGGTGCTGCACTGGACGGTCGGGCTGCACGACGACGCGGTGAAGGTGCAGGTCGAACACGGCTGGATCACGCTGTCCGGCAGGGTCGAATGGGCGTACCAGAGCCACCTCGCCGTGCGGGCGATCTCGCAGATGCGCAGCGTGACCGGCGTGACCGACCATATCGCGGTGCAGGGGACGATCGGTTCGGCCGACATCGGCGGCAACATCAAGCGCGCGATCATGCGCCATGCGGAGCGCGAGGCGAAGCACATCGCGATCGAGGTGCGCGACGGCACGGTGCGGCTGTCCGGCAAGGTCGGCTCGTTCTCCGAGCGCAAGGCCGTGCGCGGGGCGGCATGGTCGGCGCGCGGCGTGCGTGCCGTCGTCGACGACCTGGTCGTCGAATAACGCCGGCGAGCGGCAACCGGATGCGCGGTCCGCGCGGAAGGAGGAGTCAAATGACACTGTCAGGCGAGGTGCACGACGCGGACTGGTCGGTGGCGATCGAGACGATCGCCGCCGGAACGGGCGGCTACCGTTGCAGGATCCACGTGACGCTGGTGTCGCCGGAGGGCGCGTGCGAGCGTACGTTCGCGCACAGCCGGGCCCACGACACCGAGCGCGAAGCCGCGATCGACGGGCTGCGCGCCGGGATGACGTGGGTCGAGATGATGAGGTCGAACACGTTCACGGTTTGAGGTCGCGGCACCCGTGCGCATGTCGCACGGGCGCCGGCGTTTCGTTCGCCACGCGACGCAACCGGCGTCGCATCGCGTGTGCATCGACATCGACGTGCCTAGCCGTCCGACCGATCACGGGTGGCACGCGGCGGCGCGGCGCGCGGGACCGGTTCGTCGTCGCGCGCATGCCTGCGTTGCCGCCCGACATGATGCGCGACGGCGTCGGTCACGGTCGGGAAGAAACTGGCACGACCGAACACGTCGAACAGCCCGTAGGCGCGCAGGCGATCCTTCACCGGGCCCTTCATTTCCGCGAAGTCCAGCGCGATCCTCCGTTCCCGGAGTTCCTCGCTCAGCATCACGAGCCGGTCCGCGGCGCTGATGTCGATATCGGTGACGGGCTCGGCCGCGATGACGACGCGCGCAACCGGTGGCGCGGACTTCGCGATCGCCGCGTGCAGATGCTCGCAGAAAATCTCGACGTTCGCGTAGAAGAGCGGCGCATCCCAGCGGAACAGCAGGAGCCCCGGTATCGGCACGGCGTCCGGATGCCGCGCGACGTCGTGATAGCCGCGCACGCCGGCGAGCCGGCCCAGCACCGCATCGTACGGATGCCATGCGCGCCACACGAACGACAGCAGCGACAGCGCGCTGGCGAGCAGGATGCCGGGCACGACGCCCATGCCGATCACGCCGGCGAAGCACAGCACCGAAATCAGGCATTCGCCGCGGCGCATCCGGTACAGCCGCACGACGCTGCGGACGTCCGCGATGCCGAACGCCGCGTAGATCACGACGGCGGCCAGCGCCGCGCGCGGCACGAGGGTCAGCAGCGCCGGGGCGGCGGCGAGCAGGAGCGCGATGCAGGCTGCCGCGACCAGATTCGTGACCTGGCTTTGCGCGCCGGCGGCGATCGCGACGGGCGTACGCGATGCGCTGCTGCTGACCGCGCACCCTTGCATCACGCCGGCCAGCAGATTGGCGGCGCCCAGTGCGAGCAGTTCCTGGTTGCGGTCCGGCGTATCGCCCGCGCGAGTGGACAGTGCGCGCGACAGCATGCTGATGTCGGCGAACGACACCAGCGCGACCGCGATCGCGCCGGACGCAAGCGCGACCAGGTCGGCGACGGAGACGGCCGGCAGATGCGGCACGGGCGCACCGGCAGGCAGGGCGCCGATCGTGGCCACGCCGTGCAACGGCGGCACCTGCGCGATGGCGGTTGCCGCCAGCACCGCGATCAAGACGCCGGGCGCACGCGGCATCATGCGTTTCATCAAAAAAATGGCGGTGAGCGTACCGATGCCGAGCGCGGTCGCGGCAATGGAAAACCGGTGTGCGTTGAGCGCCTGCACGATGCGCGGCACGCTGGCGAACACGTCGCTGCCCGATACCGGCATGCCCAGCAGTTCCGGCAACCGGCCGATCGCGAGCGCAATGGCGATGCCGTTCAGGTAGCCGTACTGGATCGGACGCGACAGCAGATCGGTGACGAAGCCGAGGCGGAGCGCGCCGAGCAGGATGCAGATCGTGCCGGCCGACAGCGCCAGCGCGCCGGCGAGCGCGATGGCGCGCTGCGGATCGTGCCCGGCGAGCGGGGCGATGGCGCCGGCGATCAGCGCGGCCAGTGCCGAATCCGGGCCGAGGACGAGGATCCGGCTCGGGCCGAGCAGCGCATACGCGAGCAACGCGGCGATCGACGCATGGAGCCCCGTGATGGCGGGCAGGCCGGCCGCCTCGGCATAGCTCATGCCGACGGGCACCAGCACGGCCGACAGCGCGATGCCCGCATAGAGATCGCGCGAGAACCATGCGCGCCGGTAGTTCGCGAGCATGGTGAAGCCCGGGAACAGGTGGGCAACGCGGGCGGAAAGCGGCCGGTTCATTGCGGCTTCGGCTTCGGCGTCGTGCGGCGGCGCGCCGGCCGCGCCGTGCGCCGCCGCGCATACCAGCCGCCGATCGCGCGCCAGATGTCCGGGGCGGATTCGCAGTACGTGAACAGGTCGAGATCGGCGCGAGCGATCATCCCTTCGTCGGCGAGGAAGGCCAGGTCCACCGCGCGGCGCCAGTGCGCTTCGCCGACGAGGATGACCGGCAGCGGCGGGATCTTGCGCGTCTGCAGCAGCGTCAGGACTTCGAACAGCTCGTCGAACGTGCCGTAGCCGCCGGGGAAGAATACCGCCGCCTTCGCGCGTTCGAGCAGGTGCAGCTTGCGGATCGCGAAATAGTGAAACCGGAAGCAAAGACCGGGCGTGATGTACGGATTCGGTGCCTGTTCGCGCGGCAGCTCGATGTTGAAGCCGATGCTCGGCGCGCCGCGCTCGTATGCGCCGCGATTGGCGGCCTCCATGATGCCGGGGCCGCCGCCGGTGACGATGGCGAGCCGCGCGGCGCGCGTGCACCGGTCGGCGTGGCCGACGATGCGCCCGAATTCGCGCGCGACGCGGTAATACACGCTGTGCTCGACGAGCCGGCTCGCCGCCGCGACCGCGTGACGCCGGCCCGCATCGTGCGGCCGCGCCGCGAGCAGGCGATGGGCTTCGTTCAGCCGCGCGTTCGCGACGGCCGGGGCAACGATGCGCGTGCTGCCGTAGATCACGACGGCATGGCCGATGCGTTCGTTCTGCAGGCGTTCCTCGGCCTTCCAGTAGTCGAGTTGCAGCCGGATGCCGCGCATGCCCGCGCGCTGCAGGAGGGTGGCATCGTCGTCGGCGGGCGTGCAGTCCGGGCGGTTGGCGAGACGCGGCGCGCGATGCGGGATGCGCTGGACGCGGTCGTTGCCGACGATCGCATCGGGCCGTGTGCGAGCGCGTTTGCCGGGCGCGGCCGCCGACGTCAGGGAGGCTGCGGCACGGCGGCGCACTCCACCTCGCGCGGTACCGACGGGAACGCGTTTGACGACGGTCGACATGAGCGGCTGGCTGGCGGGCCGGTTACTGGCTCAGCACCCATTGCACGAGCTGGTGCGCGTCGTCGGCGGACAGCGGGCCGCCGCGATCCTCGGCGGATGGCATCGGCGTGTCGCCCCAGTGCACGCGGCCGCCGACGCGCAGCTTGCGTTCCAGTTCAGGCGCGGCCGCCGGATCGCCGCGGTAGCGCTGCGCGATGTCGTGGAACGACGGCCCGAGGAACGTCATGTCGGATGTATGGCAGAACATGCAGTGCTGCGCATTGACGAGATCGGTCGGTTCGGGCACGGCCGTCTGCGCGGTGGCAAGGCGAGCCGCCGTGACGGTCACGCAGAAGGCGGCATAACGCAGAAAGCTCATGATTTTTCCTCGTCCGGATCAGAAAGGCAGCGCCGCCGGGCGCGCTCACGAAACGACTTCGTCGAGCGGGCGGCGCGGCGAGTGCGGCGTCTGCGGGCCGCGCCCGACCCGCAGCAGCAACTGCGGTTCGCCGTGCAGCCCGAGCATGTGACGCAGGTGGGCGCGCAGCCCGGCCGTCTCGATCGGCTGGTTCAGGTACGACGCGGTATAGCCTGCGCGCGTCGCGACGAGCAGGACGCGCTCCAGCGCCTGTCCGGCGGCGAGCCACGCGTCGCGATCGTCGCGCACGGTCGAAATGCATACGACGAGCGGCGACGCGCCGACGAGCTGGTGATGCAGCGCGGCCAGCCCGTTGCCGAGATCGAAGGTCCGTACCGCCATCGTCACGACGGGCGCCGCGAAATCCAGCAGCGTCGGCACGCCGGCCGCGAACGCCGGCATGCCGTCGGCGTGCCGGCGCGGATCGATCCAGCTCGCCAGTTCGCGGCGAAAGCGCGGGTCGGCGAACTGCTGCTGATCGGCCTCCGCGACCAGCTCGGCCACCCGAGCGCGATGCGCGATCGAGTCGATGCAGGTGATCTCGGCGCCTTCCGCGACGCCGGCCGCGATCAGCTCGCGCTGAAGGTCGTCCGGCACGGCCGTCGATTCGAACGGCGCGCGCGTCGTGACGCGCTCCGGGATCGCATCGAACAGCGCGCCGAGCGACGCGTCGGAATAGCCGTCGTCGCACACCCGGACCATCGCGAGCAGATCGGGATCGATGTCGGACGGGAACGTGCTGATCGTGTGAGCGAGCCCGGCGTGATCGAGCGCGACGCGCAGGTTGAGCAGGGCCGCCCCACAGCTGATGATCAGCTCGCGATCGAACGGATCGATGACGGGCAACGCACGGACACGATCCGCGCAGACCGCGATCGTGGGGCCGTCGACGATGAACCGCCACGGCTGCGAGTTGTGGCTGGACGGGGCCAGCACCGCGTAGGCCAGCAGCGACTTCAGATGCACTTCGGGGTGGGCGCTTGCGGCTAGTGGGGGAACGGATACCATTCGATCATCTCCTGGTCGCCACACGTCGGGCGTGATGCCCCTTCATCGTGTCAGCAACCGCCCGTCCGCCGTTGACCCACATCAAGCGCCCGTCACCGGGCCATGCGTTCGCGACGCGGAGCGGCTAGCGTGGAGAGGTGAAGCGTACGCACCGGCGTGCGCAGGGGAGGCGAGCATGCTTGCGATGATGTTTGACGGCACGACACCGCATTTGCGCGAGGCGCGCGTGCCGGATCCGTTGCCGGCGGCGGGCCAGTTGCTGATCGACGTACACGCATGCGGCGTATGCCGGACGGATCTCCACGTCGTCGACGGCGAGCTCGCGCATCCGAAGCTGCCGCTGATCCCGGGGCACGAAATCGTCGGTACGGTGCGCGCGCTCGGCGCGGGCGTGACGGGCTTCGCCGCGGGCGACCGCGTCGGTGTGCCATGGCTCGGCTCGACGTGCGGCCATTGCGCGTACTGCGCGACCGGCCGCGAAAATCTGTGCGACAGCCCGGGATTCACCGGCTATACGATCGACGGCGGCTATGCGGAGCGCACCGTCGCCGACCACCGCTACTGCGTGCATCTGCCGCGGCGCTACACCGATCTCGAAGCCGCGCCGCTGCTGTGCGCGGGCCTGATCGGTTATCGAACCTTGCGCATGGCGGGCGATGCGCGGCGCATCGGCATCTACGGCTTCGGCGCGGCGGCGCATCTCGTCGCGCAGGTCGCGCATGCCGAGGGGCGGAAGGTGTTTGCGCTGACGAAGCCCGGCGATACCGTGGCGCAGCAGCTGGCGCGTTCACTCGGTGCCGCGTGGGCCGGCGGCAGCAACGAAGCGCCGCCGGAGGCGCTCGACGCCGCGCTGATCTTCGCGCCGGTGGGTGCGCTGGTGCCGGCCGCGCTCCGCGCGGTCGACAAGGGCGGGATCGTCGTGTGCGGCGGCATTCACATGAGCGATATCCCGGGCTTTCCGTACGCGTGGCTGTGGGGCGAGCGCCGCATCGTGTCGGTCGCCAACCTGACACGTGCGGACGCGCTCGAATTCATGCGGGTCGCCGACGCGATGCCGCTGCGGGTCGAGGCCGTGCGCTACGCGCTGACCGATGCGAATCGCGCACTCGACGATCTGCGCACGGGCCGTTTGTCCGGGGCGGCGGTACTCGCCATGCGCGGCTGATGCGCGGGCCGCGCGCGGCGAGGTCAGATTCGCCCGAGGCCTTCCGGATCGACGATGCGGATCTGCTTGCCTTGCGCGGCGACGAGCCCCTTGTGCTGGAATTTCGACATCATGCGGCTGACCGTTTCGAGCTTCATCCCGAGATATTCGCCGATCTCGTCGCGCGTCATCCGCAGCACGAATTCGGCGGCCGAGTAGCCGCGCGCCTTGAAGCGCGTGGAAAGGTTCAGCAGGAACGCGGCCACGCGCTGTTCGGCGGTCATCGTGCCGAGCAGCAGCATCAGCGCGGATTCGCGCACGATTTCGCCGCTCATCATCTGGTACACGTGATGCTGCATCGGCCGCACTTCGCGACACATCTGCTCGAGCTGACCGAACGGAATGATGCAGACGGTACTGTCCTCGAGCGCGATCGCGTCGCCGTTGTGGTGCCCGGTGTGCACGCCGTCGAGCCCGAGCGATTCGCCGACGATCTGGAAGCCGGTGATCTGCTCGTCGCCGTCGCGATGCATCACGATGGTCTTGAACGATCCGGTTCGGACTGCATAGATGCTGTTGAACGCATCCCCCGCGCGAAACAGCGTTTCGCCGCGCCTGACGTGCCGCGTCGTGCAGATCATCGCGTCGACGCGCGCGAATTCGTCAGGAGAAAGGTCGGCCGGCATGCAGACGGTACGCAACGCGCACGTCGAGCAACGGGACGCGGCGCGCTTCGGTTGCTCCGCCCGTTCGACGGGGTGCAACGGGATGAACGGGCGTAACGGCATGGTCGGCGAAACTTCGGCATGGCGCTGCATGATCGGCTCCAGTACGTTGAGGACAGCGACGAGCCGCCGTGGGCGGGATCGCGCGGGTAGTAGCGCCCGCGGCCCTGACGGTTGTCGCACTCATGGTGAAGAACCGCGCCGGACGAGCCGGGAGATCTGTCCCGACGGCGAGTGCCGACTTTGCGCCGCGACGCGCGTGCTTGTTTTTCTTGATCTGGAGTATGAATGTTGCGCGGCGTCAAGGAAATCAGCAGCGATTGAAGATGCAGTAGGTCACATGGAAGCGATGTAGGCGGTTTCCTACACGGGTGCGGCATTCTGTCCGGGCGCGACGCGCGGGCGCACCGGTCGGGCGCCGGCGCCGCCGTCAGAGTTCGTCCGGGTCGTCGAACAGCTTGTGGCGCATCGCATAGCGCACGAGCGCCGTGTCGTTCGGCATTTGCATCTTCTCGAGAATCCGCGTCTTGTAGGTGCTGACCGTCTTGACGCTGACACAGAGCGCCTGCGCGATTTCGGAGATCGACTCGCCGGTGGTGACGCGCCGGAACACGTCGAATTCACGGTCGGACAGGCGCTGGTGCGGCAGCAGATCGGTCGGCTCGTTCAGGCTCTGCGCGAACTGCTCGGCCATGGTCAGGCTGACGTAGACGCCGCCCGCCGCGATCTTGGTCAGCGCCGCGACCAGCTCGGCGCTCGCGCTCTCCTTGGTCATGTAGCCGGACGCACCGGCGCGGAACGCGCGCACCGCGTATTGCTGCTCGGCATGCATCGTCAGCACGAGGATATGCAAGGCCGGCTTCTCGTCCTTGATCTGCCTGATGAGTTCGACGCCGTTGCGGCCCGGCATCGACAGGTCGAGCACCAGCACATTCGCGGCGGTATCCCGCACGCGCGCGATCGTGGACGTGCTGTCGCATGCTTCGCCCGCGACCTCGAAGCCGCTGGCATTCTGCAGGATGTGCCGCAGGCCGTCCCGGACGAGGGTGTGGTCGTCGGCAATGAGTACCCGGATCATGACAATCCCTTCCTTGCCGGATCACGTGGCGCGGGCCACGCGGCGGCATGCGTCGATCATCGTCGCGAACCGGCGCGCTCGATCGTTCGATGATGGCCGACGCCGATGACCGGACGATGTCCATCGTCGTCGGGGCGGGATCGCACGGAGTGCCGGTTCGTCGATGTCCTGAAATTGTGCGCCGGTCGCCGGCGTTCGCCAATCGGGATCGATGCGCACTGCCGCCGTCGCGTGGACTTGACCCGCGTCAACCGGAAGACGTCGGTCGGGCCCAGACTGGTTCGGCAAGCCGGCCGAAACCGGGCAACGACAGGGAGGCATCATGTACGCACGGATCTTTGCAGCACTCGACGGCAGCCGCAGTTCGCGGCTGGCGCTCGACGAGGCGATCGCGCTCGCCCGCGATTCGGGCGGCCTGATCGTCGCCGTATGCGTGGTATCGAACGCGCCGCGATTGACGGACGTCGACAGCGGCTATATCGACCAGCGCGACTCGGCGCGGCTGGATGCGGACAAGGCCGCGATCGCGGTGGCGGACGCGGAGACCGCGTTTCGCCTGTGCGGCGTGCGCGGCACCGCGCAAACGATCGACGCGTGCGGCGAGGATGTGTCGTCCGTGCTGGCGCGAGCGGCCGCGGAATGCGACGCGGACTTGATCGTGATGGGCACGCACGGACGCCACGGCGTGCGGCGCGCGGTGCTTGGCAGCGTCGCCGAATCGCTGGTGCGCACCGCCGACCGGCCGGTGCTGGTCGTGCGTGAGGGGCGAGGCGCGTGTGCGGCCGTGTTGTGACGGAAGTGGGCAGCCGCAGGCGGCTGCCCTGTCGTCGTCGGTGCGGCGTCAGTGCGACAGCAGCACCGGTACCGTCATCGTCTCGAGGATGGTGCGCGTCGCACCGCCCAGCACGCGTTCGTGCATGCGCGCATGGCTGTACAGGCCCATCACCAGCAGATCCGCATGCAGGTCGGTCACCCGGTTCAGCAGCGTCGCGCCTACGCCGACCGACCGGTCGCGCGGCGTCGTCGAGAACGACGCGCGCACGCCATGCCGTTCGAGATACGCGGCGACGTCGACGCCCGCCGGCGTCTTGTCCGGGTCGGGCTGGCCGCGCACGACTGTCTCGACGTTGACGAAGCGCGCGCGGGCCAGCAGCGGCAGCGCATCGGCCATCACGCGGGCGGCTTCGCGCCCGCCGTCCCAGCCGATCAGCACGTTCTCGCCGATCGTTCGCACGTCGCCCGCATAGGGCACGACGATCGCCGGACGGCCGCTGCCCATCACGACATCCTCGACGAAATGGCGCGCCACGTAGGTCATGCGATCGTCCGGGTCTTCCTGGCCGAGGATCAGCAGGTCGGCGTGGCGCGCGTGCAGAATGGCGGCGGCGGTCGGGTCACCGGCCGGCGCCTGCCATTCGACGCTGCGTCCCGCGCGCTCGGCGGCCATCAGGAATTTCGCCTCGGCCTCCTTGCACCGCTGGTCGCACAGGCGTTCGTACACGGCCAGCTTCAGCGGTTCGTCAGGCCGCCGCAGCGGCTCGAAGAGATCCTGGCAGACCACGTAGAGGCCGATCAAATGCGCGTTCCAGCGCGCCGCGAGTTCGAGTGCGAGGTCGACGCGGGTCGCGCAGCGCTCGCTGTCGTCGAGATGAACGAGCAGGGTCTTGTAGCTCATGACGGCTCCTTTTCGGTGGATGCGGCGGTGGTCTCGGCAGGTTTTCCGGACGGGCAGCCCGCCGGAATCATCAGCACCGGGCACGTGGCCAGCCGCAGCACGCGCTCGGCCACGCTGCCGAGGAAGAGGCGCTGAACGCCGCGCCGGCCGTGCGTGCCCATGATGATCAGGTCGGCCTCGATTTCGTTGGCAAGACTGACGATCCGGTGCGGGATGTCTTCGCCCGCCGGCGCGACGTTGGAAATCTGCGGCGTGCCGGCCACGTCGCGCGCCTTCAGGCGTCGCGCCGCGTCCTCGGTGACGCGCAGCCCTTCTTCACGAAAGGCATCGACCAGGATCGACGGATCGTAGCCGTACATGTCGTAGGCCGGCACCAGGAAATCGACGACGTAGACGGGAGTCAGCCGCGCACCCGTCTCCGACGCGATGGCCAGCGCGGCGTCGAGTGCACGGGACGACGTGTCGCTGCCGTCGAGCGCAACCAGAATGTTCGAGTACATGGCATGTCCCTTGAACGGAGGTGGATGAGATCATCATCGGCGCGTGCTCGCCGGTCGCGCTGATCTGGATCAAGCGTCGCGGTTGGCGCGCAGTACCCCGACCGCGGCGCGCGCGGCGATCCACGCTTCGTTGGTCGGCTCGACGACAACCGTGACCGCGCTCAACGCGGACGACACGACCGGCGCATGGTCCGCGTTCGCGCCCACGTCGATGTCGATGCCGAGCCAGGCGAGCGCCGCGCAGATCCGCTCGCGCAACACGGCCGAGTGCTCGCCGATGCCGGCCGTGAAGACCAGCATGTCGAGGCCGCCGAGCAGCGCGACGAGCGCACCGGCTTCGCGCACGATGCGGTGGACGTAGAGTGTCAGCGCATCGCCGGCGAATGCATCACCGGCGGCTTCGCACGCCAGCAGCACGCGCGGATCGCCGGAAGCGCCCGACACGCCCTTGAGGCCCGACTCGTGATAGAGCATGTGGCCCAATGCGTCGGTGGACAGCTTGCCGGCCTCGAGCAGGTGCAGCACCACGCCGGGATCGAGGGTTCCGCAGCGCGTGCTCATCATCAGCCCGTCGAGCGCCGAGAAGCCCATCGTCGTCGCGACGCTGCGGCAGTCGCGCATCGCGCACAGGCTGGCACCGCTGCCGAGATGGGCGGCGATCACGCGGCCGTGCGCACGCGCGCCGAACCGCTCGTCGAGCGCGACGGCCAGGTATTCGTACGACAGACCATGGAACCCGTAGCGGCGCACGCCCTGGTCGAACCATGCATGCGGCAGCGGCAGCAATTGCTCGGCGCGCGGCAGTGTGTGATGAAACGCGGTATCGAACACGGCCACCTGCGGCACGTCGGGAAACGCGTCGCGCAGCGCGTCGATCGCATCGAGGCTGTGCGGTTGATGCAACGGCGCGAGCGGCGTCAGCGTGCGAAGCGCGTCGAGCACCGCGTCGTCGACGACGACCGGGTCGACGTACCGGGCACCGCCATGCACGACACGGTGTGCAATGGCGCCCAGCGCGATATGCGGCAGCTTCACGCGGATCCACATCGCGACCTGCGCGAGCACCGCGCGGTATGGATCGCCCGTGCGCAGCGGCAGCGTGCCGCCCGGGGCGGCGTCGAAGCGGATCGACACGCCGGTGCCGGTTTCGATCGCTTCACCCTCGTGCAACGGCCGCCGCGCGGGATCCCCGTGCGGCGGATACGCGAACACCGCGAATTTCACGCTCGACGAACCGGCATTGACGACGAGCAGCGCGAGCGTACGCATCGATCGATTCAGTGCGACATCAGCACCGGGAGCGTCATCGACGCGAGCACCGTGCGCGTGGCGCCTCCCATGATCAGTTCATGCCAGCGCGGATGCCCGTACGCGCCCATGACCAGCAGGTCGGAACCCGTTTCGTAAGCGCGCGACAGCAGCGTGTCGCCGACCGACGCGCCGGTACCGGTGTCGATATCGAGCACGTTCACGTCGCGCGCATGGCGCGCCAGCATCAGCGCGGCGTCGGCGGCCGGAATGCGTGTGGTCGCCGCTTCGGAATCGCCGTCGACCACGGCGGCGACCGTCGTGCGCTTCGCATGCTCGAGGAACGGGAGCGCGTCGTGCGCGGCGCGGGCCGCTTCGCGGCTGCCGTCCCAGGCGACGAACACCCGTTCGCCGATCGACGGGAATTCGCCGGTGTATGGCCAGAACAGCACCGGGCGCCCGGCGGACAACACGAGGTTCTCCAGAAACTGGTCGTCGATGTAGGTTTCGGGATCGTTCGGGTCGCTCTGGCCCGCAATCACGAGGTCGGCAAGACGGGCGGCACGCGGCACGGCCACATTCGCGCGCTCGTCCGCGCGAACCCAGGTGGCCGGCACTTTTGCCCGCGCGGTTTCCGCATGGAACAGGCGCTCCAGTGCGCCGAGCCGCTCGTCGCGTTGCTCGCGGTGCGCGCGGAAATAGTCTGCGGAACCGGCCATCACGTAGAACGAATGCGGCTCCGGCGTGTAGACCGCGAACAGCCCGGTGAGATGCGCACCGAAGCGCCGGGCAAGACGCAACGCCAGCTCGAGACGCGAATGCGCGCGGGCGCTCGTATCGAGGTGCACGACTAGGCTTTTGTAGCTCATCGGAATCGCTCCATCGACGGGTGATCCGCCGGTGCAATCCAGTCTACGAAGCAGGGTTTCCGCGTGCTTGACTCAGATCAACGGGTGCCGTGCGCCACGGCCGCACAGTGAAATGGACGCCCATTCACCGACCGGATCGAAGGAGGGAAGACGATGAGCCCCCAGGCTTTGACCACACCGAACGACGCTTGCCGCGCGGGTTGCGATCTCGCGTTGCGCATGGCCGTGCTGGCTCGCGACTGGCAGCACGAATGGCACGCGCTGGCAGGGCGGCGCATCGAGCGGGACCGCGACGCGGTGCGCGGCCTGCAGCAGGCGCTGACCGCGACGACCGAGTGGACGGCGTTCGGCGAGGCGGCCCGGCATGTGATGCGCGACTACACGATCGCGACCGTCGCGATCTGGCAGGACGCCACCGAGCTGTGCATGCGCGGGCAGTTCGAGAGCGCGAGTGCGTGGCGCACGTGGCTGCGCGATTACGGCACCGGCGCGCTGTCGCGCTACCAGACCGACTGGTGGCCCGATCTCGGGCGGCTGGCCGTGGTCAACGAGGCGAGCATGCCGTGGCGCGACTGGATGGCCGCGTTCGAGCTCGGCATCACGGAAACCGTCGATGCGGGTGACGGGGCCGCGGACGTCCGGCGTCTCGATGGCCGCCATGCGGCGCAGGAGCACGATCATGCGCGCTGAACGGGTTGCGTTCGTCACCGGCGGGATGGGCGGCCTCGGTGCCGCGATCAGCCGCCGCCTGCACGAGGCCGGCATGACGGTGGCGGTGTCGCACACCGAACGCAACGACCACGTCGCGACGTGGCTCACGCAGGAGCGGGAGGCGGGCCGCACGTTTCATGCGTACGAGGTCGACGTGGCCGACTACGACTCGTGCCAGCACTGCGCGGCGCGCGTGCTGGCGGAGTTCGGGCGCGTCGACGTGCTCGTCAACAACGCGGGCATCACGCACGATGCCACCTTCGTGAAGATGACCAAGAGCATGTGGGATGCGGTGCTGCGCACCAATCTCGACGGCCTGTTCAACATGACGAAGCCGTTCGTGCCCGGGATGATCGATGCCGGCTTCGGCCGGATCGTGAACATCGGGTCCGTGAACGGGGAGCGCGGCGCGTACGGGCAGGCGAACTACGCGGCCGCGAAAGCCGGCATTCACGGTTTCACGAAATCGCTGGCGCTCGAACTCGCGCGGCACGGCATCACGGTCAACACGGTGGCCCCGGGCTACCTGGCCACCGCGATGCTCGAGTCGGTACCGAAGGAAGTGCTCGACACGAAGATCCTGCCGCAGATTCCGGCCGGCCGCCTCGGCGACCCCGACGAAATCGCCGCGCTCGTCGCCTTCCTGTGTTCCGATGCGGGGGCGTTCGCAACCGGTGCGGAATTCGACGTCAACGGCGGCATGTACATGCGATGAAAGCGTCCGTCATCCGTGTGCCGCTCCCGCGCGAATCGAGGCAGTCGCCGGCTCGGGACGAGCAGGAGCCGGACCGGCCCGAATGCACCGCCGCCGAGGCGACCCCCGCCGAACAATGGAACCGCGCCGCGCATGCCAACGTCGCCGCGATGACCTTCGGGCTGTCGCCCGTGTCGTTGGCGCTGGCCGTGGTCGACTGGGGCGCTCACCTGGCGGTGTCGCCGGGCAAGTGCTTCGAACTCGCGACGCAGGCGTGGCTCGCGGCCGCGCCCGCGGCGGCGGCGGAGAAAGGCGCGGCGGACGATGCCGACACGGACGGCCTGGCCGTGCATGCGGGGCACGCCGATCCGCGCTTCGCCGCGCCCGCCTGGTCGGGCTGGCCGTTTCGCACGTATCGCGACGGCTTCCTGTCGGTCCAGCGCTGGTGGCGCGAAGCGACGCGCGGCGTGCCGGGTGTCGAACGGCACCATGAGGAGCTGGTCGGCTTCGTCGCGCGTCAATGGCTCGACGCGTGCTCGCCCGGCAACTTTCTGGCGACCAATCCCGTCGCGCTCGACGCGACGATGCGCAGCGGCGGCGCGAACCTCGCGGCGGGGGCGCGGCACTGGCTCGACGATGCGAGCGCGTGGCTCGATCGCGCCGGCGGCACGCGTGGCCGCGACCCGCGGGCGTACCTGCCGGGGCGCGACGTGGCGATTACGCCGGGCCGGGTCGTGTGGCGCAACGCATTGTGCGAACTGCTGCAATACGACCCGACGACACCGCGCGTCGCGCGCGAGCCGATCCTGATCGTGCCGTCGTGGATCATGAAGTACTACATCCTCGATCTGCAGCCGCACGATTCGCTGATCCGTTTCCTGGTCGATGCGGGCTACACCGTGTTCGCGGTGTCGTGGCGCAATCCGGACGCGCAAGCGCGCGATCTCGGGCTCGACGATTACCTGCGCGACGGGTGCCTGGCCGCGCTCGACGTCGTCCGGTCGATCTGCGGCGAGGCGGTCCACGCGGCCGGCTATTGCCTCGGCGGCACGCTGCTGGCAATCGGCGCGGCGGCGCTTGCTCGCGACGGGCGCCAACATGAAGCCCTGCGATCCGTCACGTTGCTCGCGGCCGAGACCGATTTCAGCGAACCCGGCGAACTCGGCCTGTTCATCGACGCGAGCGAGCTGTCCGCGCTCGACGCGCTGATGTGGCGGCAGGGCTACCTGGACGGCGCGCAGATGTCCGCCGCGTTCGAACTGCTGAACGCGCGCGACCTGATCTGGTCGCGGATGATGAGCGAATACCTGCTCGGCAGGCGCACGAAGCCCAACGACCTGATGTCGTGGAATGCGGACACCACGCGCATGCCGTACCGGATGCATTCGGAGTACCTGACCCGGCTGTTCCTCGACAACGATCTCGCGGCCGGCCGCTACTGTGTCGACGGGCGGCCGGTCGCGCTGTCGGATCTCGACGTGCCGACGTTCGTAGTCGGCACCGAGCGCGATCACGTGTCGCCGTGGCGCTCGGTCTACAAGCTTCATCTGCTGACGCACCACGCATTGACCTTCGTGCTGACGGCGGGCGGACACAACGCTGGCATCGTGTCGGAACCCGGTCATCCGGGCCGCCATTACCGCTGCGCGACCCGCGAACCCGGCGCGCCTTACCGCAGCCCGCGCGACTTCATGCGCGACACGCCCGCGGTCGACGGATCGTGGTCGACCTGCTGGCGCGACTGGCTGCATGCGCGCTCGTCGGGTGACGTGCCGGCCCGCACGCCGGCCGCCGGGCTCGCGGCGGCGCCGGGCGCCTACGTGCTCCAGACATGAACGGGCATCGGCATCCGGATCCGTGCGGCGGCGCGTGCCTGCCCGGCCTGCTGCCGCGCGCAGACGGCGCATGGCCCGGGCTGATCGCGCGGGCACGCAACGCAGCGCCGCTCGTCGTGGCCGTCGTGCATCCGTGCGATGCAACCAGTCTCGTCGCGCTGGTCGAACTCGCCGAGTCGCCGCTGGCGGCCGCGATCGAGCCGCTGATCGTCGCGCCGCGCGACAAGGTGCTGCGTGTCGCGCACGATGCGGGCGTCGATCTGTCGCCGTGGACGATCGAGGACGTGCCGCACAGCCATGCGGCGGCGGCCCGCGCGGTGGAACTCGCGGCGGCGGGCCGTGCCGGCGCGCTGATGAAGGGCAGCCTGCATACGGACGAGCTGATGGGCGCGGTCGTCGCGGCCGAATCGGGGCTGCGCACCGACAAGCGCATGTCCCACTGTTTCCTGATCGAGGCACCGGCGTATCCGCGTCCGTTCATCCTGACCGACGCGGCGGTGAACATCGCGCCGGACCTCGCGCAGAAGGCGGCCATCACGCAGAACGCGATCGACGTCGCGCATGCGCTGGGCGTGGCGTGCCCGCGCGTGGCCGTGCTGTGCGCGGTCGAGACCGTCAATCCGGCGATGCGCTCGACGCTCGACGCGGCGGCGCTCGCGAAGATGGCCGAGCGCGGCCAGCTCACCGGCGCGATCGTCGACGGCCCGCTCGCGTTCGACAACGCGATCTCGCTGCGGGCGGCGCACGACAAGGGGATCGATTCGCCGGTCGCCGGCTGCGCCGACATCCTGGTCGTGCCCGATATCGAAGCGGGCAACCTGCTCGCGAAGCAGCTCGAATACCTGGGCGGTGCCGTCAGCGCGGGCATCGTCGTGGGCGCGCGCGTGCCGATCGTGCTGACGAGCCGCGCCGACGGCGCTGCCGTCCGGGTCGCGTCGTGCGCCCTCGCGATGGTGCTGGCACAGGCGCGGCATGCGCCGCAGTCCTGATCAACGTACCCGCAACCCTTTCTTTCGATGGAGGAACCCCGATGAAAGCACTCGTCTACCACGGGCCCGGGCGCAAGGCGCTCGAGGAGCGGCCGATGCCGGAACTGCAGTCGCCCACCGACGCGCTCGTGCGCGTGACGCGCACGACGATCTGCGGCACCGATCTGCACATTCTCAAGGGAGACGTACCGACTTGCGAACCCGGCCGCATTCTCGGCCACGAAGGGGTCGGGATCGTCGAGCAGGTCGGCACCGCCGTCGATGCGCTGAAGCCGGGCGATCATGTGCTGATTTCCTGCATTTCGTCGTGCGGCCGCTGCGAATATTGCCGGCGCGGCCTGTATTCGCATTGCACGACCGGCGGCTGGATCCTCGGCAACCGGATCGACGGCACGCAGGCCGAGTACGTGCGCATCCCGCATGCGCAGACGAGCCTCTACCGGATTCCGCCGGGCGCGGACGAGGAGGCGCTCGTGATGCTGTCGGACATCCTGCCGACCGGGTTCGAATGCGGTGTGCTCAACGGCAAGGTGCAGCCGGGCTGCTCGGTGGCGATCGTCGGCGCGGGCCCGATCGGGCTGGCGGCGCTGCTGACCGCGCAGTTCTACTCGCCCGCGCGGATCATCATGATCGACCCCGACAGCAACCGGCTGGACGTGGCGCAGCGCTTCGGCGCGACCGACTGCATCGACGGCCGCACCGGCGACCCGGTGGCGGAAGTGATGAAGCTGACCGACGGCGTCGGCGTCGATTGCGCGATCGAGGCGGTCGGGATTCCGGCGACGTTCGAGATGTGCACGTCACTGGTGGCGCCGGGCGGCGTGGTCGCGAACGTCGGTGTGCACGGGGTCAAGGCCGACCTGCACCTCGAGAAGCTGTGGGATCGCAACATCTCGATCACGACCCGGCTGGTCGACACGGTCAGCACGCCGATGCTGCTGAAGACCGTGCGCGCCGGGCGCCTCGATCCGAAACGCCTGATCACGCACCGGTTCTCGCTCGACGACGTCGAGCGCGCGTACGACACGTTCGGCCGCGCCGCGCAAACCCATGCGCTGAAGGTCATCATCGAAGTCGGTTGATGGCCGGGTAGCGCAGGGCGGGAACCGGCAGGCGACACCCGGTTCCCGCCACCGCACGGCGGGTCACGCCGTCAGGAGGACAGCGCGGCCGGCGCGTGCGTGTCGCCGGATTCGACCGCATCGAGATCGACGCACTGCGCATACACCGGCACCTCGCACGGCCAGTGCAGCCGCTCCGCGATGCGCCGCCGCATCGCGTCGGCCGCGGCCGGCTCGCCATGCGTGACGAAGGTCCGCACGGGCGCGCGCTGCATCGTGCCGAGCCAGCGGAGGATCTCCGCGTAGTCGGCATGCGCGGAGAGCGTCGTGATCGAATCGACCTGTGCGCGCACGCGCACGTACTCGCCGTGGATCTTCAATGTCGGCTCGTGCGCGGCCAGCGCCGCGCCGCGCGTGCCGGCCGCCTGGTAGCCGACCAGCGCGATCGTGTTGCGCGCATCGGGCGCGTAGCGGCTCAGGTGGTGCAGCACGCGGCCGCCCGTCGCCATCCCGCTGCCGGCGATGATGACCATCGGGCCCTGATGGTCGGCAATCGCCTTCGACTGCTCGACCGAGCGGATCATCGTGGCCGCATGGCCGAGCGCGTTCGCGTCGGAAGGCGTCAGCCGGTGTTCGAGGATATGGTGACGATAGATCTCGGTTACGTCGGTGGCCATCGGGCTGTCGACGAATACCGGCACGCGCGCCATCCGGCCGGACGCCTTCAGGCGCGCGATGGTGTGCAGGATCTCCTGCGCGCGGCCGACCGTGAAGCACGGCATCACGACCACGCCGCCGCGCGCGAAGGTCTTGTCGAACAGCGCGGCGAGTTCGTTCTCGGGGTCCGATTCCGGATGCAGGCGGTCGCCGTACGTCGATTCGACGACCAGGTAGTCCGCATGCGCGGGCGCCAACGGCGGCTGCATGATCGGGTCGTGATAGCGGCCGAGGTCGCCCGAGAAGGCCAGCACCTTGTGATCCCAGTGCATCACGACGCTCGCCGCGCCGAGAATGTGGCCGGCCTGCAGCAGGCGGAACGCCAGCCCGCCGCCGAGCCCGGTGCATTCGTCGAACGCGACGGGCTTCAGCAGGTGCAGCGCGCGCTGCGCATCGTCCAGCGTGTAGAGCGGTTGTGCCGGATGATGCTTCGAATAGCCGTGGCGGTTCGCGAAGTCGGCTTCTTCCTCCTGCAGCCGCGCGCTGTCGCGCAGCATGATGTCGCAGAGTTCGGCCGTGGCCGCCGTGCAATACACCGGCCCGCGGAACCCTTCGCGCGCCAGCACCGGAAGATAGCCGGTATGGTCGATATGCGCGTGCGTGAGCACGACCGCGTCGAGCGTGTCGGGCGCGACCGGCAACGGGCTCCAGTTGCGCAGCCGCAGGTTCTTGGTGCCCTGGAACAGGCCGCAGTCGACCAGCACGCGCCGGTTGCCGTGCTCGACCAGGTATTTCGAGCCGGTCACGGTTTCGGTCGCACCGAGAAAAGTCAGTTTCATGGATCGCCTCACGGGAGTGGACGGAGCAGTGAGTCGATTACAGCGCGGATGCGCGCGAAGCGATTGATGGAAATCAGGGATTGCCGTATCCGTGCTCGGCTCGGCTCGGCTCGGCTCGGGCGAGGTTCGCCGTTCGGCCGTTGCGGCTCCGGGTTGACGTCAATCAACGTCCGGGCAGGACGGCGGCACCGCCGCGTGTCAGCCCGCGTCGCTCCGGCCGTCGAGTGCGACAATCCTCAGCAGCACGGGAACGTGAGGCCGGCGGTCAGCGCGGGGAACGTGCTGTCACGCGCGGGGTGTCGCGGGTTTCGCCGCGTCCGGCGTCGTGATCGTGTCGCGCTTTGCCGCGTGGTTGATCTGCATCAATGGACGCATCCGGCATTCGCGCACCCGGCGGCGACGGCCGCCGGCACGTCGTTGGTTGATCCTCGTCAAGCCACTGCCGCCACCGTGCGCGATGCTGAAGCCGGTGCAGCCCCATCGCCGATCGCGAATGTCGCGACCGTTACGGGGCGACGGGAGACCGACATGAAGTCCGATGCAGCACTCAAGCAGGATGTCGAGCAGGCGCTGTTCTGGAATCCGGCGATCGACGCGCGACGGATCGACGTCGACGTGCGCGACCGGGTCGTGACGCTGCGCGGCACGGTCGACAGCTGGGCCCAGAAGCTCGAGGCGCAGAAAACGGCGCTGCATGTCGAGGATGCGCGCGCGCTCGTGCTCGAACTGAACGTCACGCCGCCCGCGAACGCGTGCGCGGATCAGGAACTGGCGATCGCGATCACGTTCGCACTCGGCTGGCAGGAGGCGCTGCGCGATCACAGGATTCGCGTCGAGGTCGATCACGGTTGCGTGACGCTCGACGGCGAAGTCGATCATGCATACCAGAGTCGGGCGGCGGAAAAGATGGTGAGCCGGATGATCGGCGTCGTCGGCGTCGCGAATCGCATCCGGGTGCGAACGGACCACACGGTGCCGGACGTCGGCACCCGGATTGCCGAAGCGCTCGCGCGCCGCGCGCAGCGCGAATCCTCCGGGATCTCGATTGCCGCCGACGACGGCGTCATCACGCTGACGGGCAAGGTCGCGTCGCTCGCCGAAAGGCGCGCCGCGTGCGGTGCGGCCGCGTCGGTCAGGGGCGTACGCGAGGTCGTCGACCGATTGACCGTTGCATGACGATGCACGAGCGGGCAAGCGCCCGCCATGTCGGCCTGATGCCATGAAAAAAACATTCGATTACTCCGCACTGCTGATCCCGTTCGCGTTTGCCGTGCTGGTGGCGTATCAGCTGCTGATGGCCCAGCCGGCCACGACGTCGATCTCGTACAGCGACTTTCACCACCTGGTCGACGCGCGGCTCGTCGACGATCTGGACATCGGCCCGTCGTCGATTTCGGGCGTGCTGCGCATGCCGCAGGCCGGTGCGAACCTGCCGGCCTCCGACGCGGCCGCCGTGAAGAAGGCGGGCCCGCCGTGGCGCTTCACGACCAACCGGGTCGCTGACGATCGTCTCGTCGCCGAACTCACGGCCGCCGGCATCCGCTATCGCGGCGCGCCGGATTCGGGCTGGCTCGAAACGCTTGCCGGATGGATGTTGCCGGTGATCGTCCTCGTGACGTTCTGGAGCTTCATGATGCGCAGGCCGGGCGGGGTCCGTGACCTGAGCGGCATGGGCAAGAGCCAGGCGCGCGGGTACGTGCAGCAGGAAACCGGCATCACGTTCGACGACATCGCCGGCATCGACGAGGCGAAGGCCGAGCTGCAGCAGATCGTCGCGTTCCTGCGCAATCCTGAACGCTACCAGCGGCTCGGCGGCAAGATCCCGAAAGGCGTGCTGATCGTCGGTGCGCCCGGCACCGGCAAGACGCTGCTCGCGCGTGCGGTGGCCGGCGAGGCGGCCGTGCCGTTCTTCACGATCAGCGGCTCGGCGTTCGTCGAGATGTTCGTCGGCGTCGGCGCGGCACGCGTGCGCGACCTGTTCGAGCAGGCAAAGCAGAAGGCGCCGTGCATCGTGTTCATCGACGAACTCGATGCGCTTGGCAAGGCGCGCGGCGTCGGCCTGATGTCCGGCAACGACGAGCGCGAGCAGACCCTCAACCAGCTGCTCGTCGAGATGGACGGCTTCCAGGCCAATTCGGGCGTGATCATCATGGCCGCGACGAACCGGCCCGAGATCCTCGATCCCGCGCTGCTGCGGCCCGGGCGCTTCGACCGCCACATCGCGATCGACCGGCCCGACCTGAACGGCCGCAAGCAGATCCTGGCCGTGCACACGAAGCGCGTGAAGCTGGCCCCGGAAGTCGACCTCGCCGAGCTGGCGCAGCGCACGCCGGGCTTCGTCGGCGCGGATCTCGCGAACGTCGTCAACGAGGCCGCGCTGCACGCGGCCGAACTCGGCAAGCCGGCGATCGGCATGGCCGACTTCGACGAAGCGATCGACCGCGCGATGACGGGCATGGAGCGCAAGAGCCGCGTGATGAACGACGAGGAAAAGCGGACCATCGCGTACCACGAGGCGGGGCACGCGCTCGTCGCGCAGAGCCGCGTGCATTGCGATCCGGTGAAGAAGGTGTCGATCATCCCGCGCGGCATCGCGGCGCTCGGCTATACGCAGCAGGTGCCGACCGAGGATCGCTACGTGCTGCGCCGAAGCGAGCTGCTCGACCGGCTCGACGTGCTGCTCGGTGGCCGGGTAGCCGAGGAGATCGCGTTCGGCGACGTGTCGACCGGCGCGCAGAACGATCTGGAACGTGCGACCGCGCTGGCGCGCCACATGGTCATGCAGTACGGCATGAGCGAGAAGCTCGGTCTCGCGACGCTCGACGATGCGGCACCGCAGGGCGGTTCGCCCGGCGTGTGGACGCCGGGTGACGGCCGGTGCAGCGAACACACCGCGCAGTTGATCGACGAGGAGGTGCGCGCGCTGCTCGAAGACGCGCACGTGCGGGTCGCGGCGACGCTCGGCGAGCATCGCGACGCGCTCGAACGGATCGCGCGGTGCCTGCTGCAGCACGAATCGGTCGATCACGACACACTGGTGGCGCTCATGACTCCGCCTGACGATCTTGGCGCGGCGCCCGAGCCGGCGCGAGCCGATGCGGAGCCGGTAACGGCGGCGGACACGTCGGCCTGATCCGCCACCGGCGACCGTTTACCGGTGCTCGTCGTTTCGTTAAGTGGCAAATTCTGCCAATTCATGCCTTTTTGTGGCTTTTCATCCGAATGTCATCCCGCTTCGCGATAGTGCGGAATCGTGCGCCGGTCCCGGTAACGAACGACGCGAGCCGGCCCTTTCGCCTCGCACGCGGGAATATGTCCATGGGACGCGGCAAACAGCAACCGATACGCTCGCCCTGAAAGGGCGGCGCGTGTCATCTCGACAGAAGGAACATGCAATCGTGAACGCCATCGCAGCGGCAGACGCTTATGACGTGATCATCGTCGGCGCCGGCATCGTCGGCCTCGCCCATGCCTATACGGCGGCACGCAAGGGGTTGCGCGTCTGCGTGATCGAACGCGATGCCGCATGCGTGGGCGCGTCGATCCGCAATTTCGGCTTCGTCACCGTCACCGGGCAGCACGCCGGACACAGCTGGCGGCGTGCGCGGGCGAGCCGCGAGGTCTGGGCGGGCGTCGCGCCGCAAGCCGGCATCGACGTGCTTCACCATGGCCTCCACCTGATCGCGCGTCGCCCCGAGGCGATGCACCTGATCGACGCGTTCATGCAGACCGGCATGGCGGACGGCTGCCGGGTCATGATGCCCGGCGAGGCAAAGGCCGTCGCGCCGGAACTGCGGCTGGACGGTGCGCAAGGCGTGCTGCACAGCCCGCATGAACTGCGCATCGAGCCGCGTACCGCGATCGCGTTGCTGGCGTCCTGGCTGGCGGAACGCTTCGACGTGCGGTTTCGTTACGACGAGATGGTGCACGAGGTGCGCACGCCGGCCGTGCGTACGTCGCGCGGCGTGCTGCACGCGGAGCGCGTGATCGTCTGCGGCAATGCGGACAGCCGTCACTTGGTCGGCGGCTGGTTCGCGCGGCACGCGGTGCGGCTGTGCCAGTTGCAGATGCTGCGCGTGCGGCCGCGCCGCCCGCTGGCGCTGCGCGCCGCGGTGATGAGCGACCTGAGCCTGCTGCGTTACGCGGGTTTCGCGGCGCTACCCGCCGCCGACGCATTGCGCACGCGCCTCAAGGCGGAGGAACCCGAATGCCTCGGTTACGGCATCCACCTGATCGCGGTGCAGAGCGCGGACGGCAGCCTCGTGGTGGGCGATTCGCACGAATACGGCGCCGCACCGCTGCCGTTCGCGACGCAGGAAATCGATGCGCAGATCCTGCGCCTGCTGCACGAGACACTCGATGCGCCGGAACTGGACATCGTCGAACGCTGGACCGGCAGCTATCCGTCGGCGGCTGATGCCGATTGCGTGATCGAGGCGCCGGACGACGGCACGCGCGTCGTCGTCGTGACGAGCGGCGCCGGGATGAGCACGGGCTTCGGGATCGCGCAGGACGTGTTTGCCGCGTGGTGAGGGCGAGGGCCTGCGCGTTGCGCCGTCGCCGGCTTGACCGGGACGCTCGCAAGCGGCGCTGACCGGCGGCGCACGCTGCTGCCGCGAATGCCCGAATGAATCCGAGATGCTCGTGCGAGCGATACGCCTGCCGGCATGACTGCAGGATTCGATCGGTGATTTTAGTGTGTTTAGCGAAACAGGCGAATCATGAATTTGTCTAGTCATCCTGATCTAAAGATCGGATGAAATGCACCATGTCCGTGCCGCGAATCCCCACCACGAGGCACGTCGGAGCCCCGGAATTAGGGGATTTCCCGCGTTTTCCCGGTTTTTTTTGATCAACGCTTGTCGCTCCATTTTTCTTCTTGCATGCTTGTATAGACAAATTCCTGAGGCCGCTTGCATGACCGAAGGGATGACGATCTTCAACGCAAGGAGAAAACTCGTGAACGGCAAGCGCATCAAGTGGGCAGTCAGGACGATCGGCATCATCGCAGCGGCAGCGGCCACGCTTTCCGCGCCGGTGCAGGCGAAGGAATGGAAGACGGTGACGGTGGCGCTCGAAGGCGGCTACGCGCCGTGGAACCTCACGCTGCCGGGCGGCAAGCTCGGCGGCTTCGAGCCCGAATTGCTCGCCAACGTGTGCGAGCGGATCAAGGTGCAGTGCAACATGGTCGCGCAGGACTGGGACGGGATGATTCCGGGGCTGCAGGCCGGCAAGTTCGATGTCCTGATGGATGCGATCTCGATCACGCCGGAGCGCGAGAAGATCCTGCTGTTCTCGCGTCCTTATGCGGCCACGCCCGCGACGTTCGCCGTCACCGATACCAAGATCCTGCCGAAGGCGGCGCCGGGCGCGCCGATCGTCAAGCTGTCGGGCGACGCGAATGCCGACAAGCCCACCGTCGACGCACTGCGCAAGCAACTGAAGGGCAAGACCATCGGCATCCAGTCGGGCACCGTCTACACGAAGTTCATCAACGACAGCTTCAAGGACATCGCGTCGATCCGCGTGTACAAGACTTCGCCCGAGCGCGATCTCGACCTCGTCGCCGGCCGCATCGACGCGTCGTTCGACGACGTCACGTACTACGCGGCGAACAACACGAAGAAGGACACCGCCTCGATCGTGCTCGCGGGCCCGAAGCTCGGCGGCCCGATCTGGGGGCCGGGCGAAGGGCTCGCGTTCCGCAAGCAGGATGCCGACCTGAAGACGAAGTTCGATACGGCGATCGGCGCCGCGCTCGCGGACGGCACCGTGAAGAAGCTTGCCGACAAGTGGTTCAAGACCGACGTCACGCCGTAAGCGCACGTCCGGCCGCCGCCGCGCAAGCGGCATGAGCCGCGCGCGGCGGCGCGCATCCTGCCGATCCTATCAACGCTTGCCGGGAGGCACGCATGGCGATCCTTGAAATGCTGGGCTTCGGAACCGAAGGCTGGGGCGGCGTGCTGCTGCTCGCCGCACTGATGACGGTGGCGCTGACGCTTGCCGCGCTCGCGGTCGGCGCCGTGATCGGCGCGGGCATCGCGGCCGCGAAGCTGTCGCGCTATCGCAGCGCCCGCCTGCTCGGCGACCTGTATACGACGGTGTTTCGCGGCGTGCCCGAACTGCTCGTCATCTACCTGTTCTATTTCGGCGGCTCGACGCTCGTCACGGCCGTGGGCCAGTGGTTCGGCGCGGAAGGCTTCATCGGCGTGCCGCCGTTCGTGATCGGCGCGCTCGCGGTGGGAATGATTTCCGGCGCGTACCAGGCCGAGGTGTATCGCGCGGCCGTGCTCGCGGTGTCGAAGGGCGAGCTCGAAGCGGCGCGCTCGATCGGCATGCCGCGCAGCATGGTCCTGCGGCGCATCCTGATTCCGCAGGTCCTGCGCTTCGCGTTGCCCGGCATCGGCAACGTGTGGCAGCTGAGCCTGAAGGATTCGGCGCTGATCTCGGTCACCGGGCTCGCCGAGCTGCTGCGCACGAGCCAGATCGCCGCGAATTCGACCCACCAGTATTTCGTGTTCTTCGTCGCGGGCGGCGCGCTCTACCTGGTCATGACGGGGCTGTCGAACCGCGTGTTCAACCGGGCTGAAGCGATCGTCGGCCGGTCGTTCCGCCGCAACTTCGCACGCAACTGACGGAGCGCCCATGTCACTCGATTTCGATTTCCTGTTCGACACGCTGCGCCAGCTGCTCGCGGCGGTACCGACCACGCTCGGCCTGTTCTTCGCGTCGCTGGTGCTCGGCGGCCTGCTGTCGCTCGTGATCGTCACGATGCGCGTGTCGCCGCGCTGGCTGCCGAACCGCTTCGCGCGGGCGTACATCCTGGTGTTTCGCGGCTCGCCGCTGCTGATCCAGATGTTTCTCGTGTACTACGGGCTCGGCCAGTTCGGCGTGATCCGCGAGAGCTTCATGTGGCCGCTGCTGCGCGAGCCGTACGTGTGCGCGGTGCTGTCGCTCGCGCTGTGTACGGCCGGCTACACGGCCGAGATCCTGCGCGGCGGGCTGATGGCCGTGCCGGTCGGGCAGATCGAGGCCGGCTATTCGATCGGCCTGTCGGGCTTCGCGCTGCTGCGCCGCGTGATCGGCCCGATCGCGCTGCGCCAGTGCCTGCCCGCGTATTCGACCGAAGCCGTGCTGCTGGTGAAGTCCACCGCGCTCGCCAGCCTCGTGACCGTGTGGGAGGTGACGGGCGTCGCGCAGCAGATCATCCAGCAGACCTACCGGACGACCGAGGTGTTCGTGTGTGCGGCCCTCATCTACCTCGGCCTGAACTTCATCGTCGTCCGCCTGCTCGGCGCGCTCGAATGGCGGCTGTCGGGCCACCTGCGCGCGCCGAAGCCGTCCGGCGCACCCGCGGCCGACGCACGCCATGCGCGGCGTGTCGCATCCTGACCGCGTCCTTCCTTCCCGGAGAAATCGATGAACTCTGCTGCTCCCGTCGCCCTGTCGGTCAGGAACATCCACAAGTCGTTCGGCGATCACCACGTGCTGAAGGGCATTTCGCTCGACGCGCACGAAGGCGACGTCATCTCGATCCTTGGTGCGAGCGGCTCGGGCAAGAGCACCTTCCTGCGCTGCCTGAACCTGCTCGAAACGCCCGACGACGGCTCGGTCGCGCTCGCCGGCGAGGAACTGAAGATGAAACGCGCGCGCGACGGCAAGCTGCATCCGGGCGACCGGCGCCAGGTGGACCGCATCCGCTCGCAGCTCGGGATGGTGTTCCAGAACTTCAACCTGTGGTCGCACATGACCGTGCTCGACAATCTCGTCGAAGGGCCGCTGCGCGTGCAGAAGCGCAGTCGCGCGGAGGCGGTCGAGGAGGCCGAGGCGCTGCTCGCGCGCGTCGGCCTCGTGGACAAGCGCGGCTACTATCCGGCCCATCTGTCGGGCGGCCAGCAGCAGCGGGTCGCGATCGCACGCGCGCTCGCGATGCATCCGAAGGTGATGCTGTTCGACGAACCGACGTCGGCGCTCGATCCGGAGCTGGTCGGCGAAGTGCTGCGCGTGATGCGCTCGCTCGCGGAGGAAGGGCGCACGATGCTGGTCGTCACGCACGAAATGGGCTTCGCCCGGCATGTGTCGAATCGCGTGATGTTCCTGCATCAGGGGGAGGTCGATGCGGACGGCACGCCCGGCGAACTGTTCGGCGGCCAATGCTCCGAACGCTTCCGCCAGTTCGTGTCGAGCCATCATGACCGCGCCGCGAACTGAGGCCGCCATGACCGTATTCCGTTCGGCCCGGCCGCTCGACTGGCGGCAGATCGCGGCGGTGGCGGCCGGCGCGCCGCTCGCGTTGACCGACGACGCGCGCGGGCGTGTCGTCGCGGCGCGCGAACTCGTCGACGCAATCGTCGCGCGCGGCATTCGCGCGTATGGCGTCAACACGGGCGTCGGTGCGCTATGCGACGTGATCGTGTCGCCCGCGCAGCAGGGTACGCTGTCGCGCAACATCCTGATGAGTCACGCCGTTGGTGTCGGCGCGCCGCTCGGGGCGGCGGAGACGCGCGCGATCATCGCGGCCGCGATCAACAACTACGCGCACGGGCATTCCGGTGTGCGGGCCGACATCGTCGACCAGCTGGTCGCGCTGCTCGAACACGATTGCCTGCCGGAAGTGCCCGCGCACGGGTCGGTCGGCTACCTGACCCACATGGCGCACGTCGCGCTCGTCTGTATCGGTCACGGCCACGCGCGTCATCGCGGCGAACGTGTGCGCGGCGACGAAGCGTTGCGCCGCATCGGCCGCGAGCCGCTGGCGCTCGGCGCCAAGGAGGGGCTGAGCCTGGTCAACGGCACGCCGTGCGTGACGGGGCTCGCCGCGCTCGCGCTCGCCCGCGCGGAGCGGCTGCTCGACTGGGCCGACTGGATCGCGGCGACGAGTTTCGAGAATCTCGGCGGCCAGCTCGCCGCGTTCGATCCGGCGTCGTTGGCGCTGCGCATTTCGCCGGGCATCGGGCACGTCGGCGCACGCCTGCGCGCGATGCTCGCCGACAGCGCGATGCTCGCCGCGGCGAACGGGCGGCATACGCAGGACCCGCTCAGCCTGCGCACGATTCCGCACGTGCACGGCGCGGCGCGCGACGTGCTGGCGGTCACGGCGGAAGTCGTCGACCGCGAGCTCGCGTCCGTGACCGACAATCCGATCGTCGCGGGCACGCGCGACGCGCCGACCGTCCATTCGCAGGCGCATGCGGTCGGCGCGGGCATCGCGCTCGCGATGGACAGCCTCGCGGCCGCGATGGCGCAGGTCGCGGCGATTGCCGAACGGCGGCTCGACCGGCTCGTCAATCCGCTCGTGAGCGGGCTGCCGGCGTTTCTCGCGGCGCCGGGCGGCACGTGTTCCGGTTTCATGATCGCGCAGTACACGGCGGTCGCGCTGGTGGCGCAGAACCAGCGGCTTGCCGCGCCCGCGAGCCTCGACGGCGGCATCACGTCGGGCCTGCAGGAGGATCACCTGTGCCATGCGACGCCGGCCGCGCTGAAGGCGCTCGACATCATCGAGAACACCACGCGCGTGCTCGCGATCGAGTTGCTGGCCGCCGCGCAGGCGTACGATCTGCAGGAGAACGACGCATCGCGGGCGGCGCCGACCGACGCGCTGTTGCGTTACGTGCGCGAACGCGTGCCGGCGTATCACGACGACCGGCCGCTCGCGGACGACATCGCGAGCGCGGCCGCCATCGTCGCGGGCGTTCCGCCGTCGCTGGCGTGACGCAGCGGCGGGGCGGCGGTCGGCAGGTCATCCCATCTTCATTCGATCGAGGGCGCATGAACGAAGCGGAACGATACACGGCTGCCCGGCCGGGGGCCGGACCGGGCGACGACGTGCCGGCGCGCGCGCTGCCGGCCTACCAGCAGATCAAGCGCTACGTGGTGGAGCGGATCGCGAACGGGGACTGGAAGCCCGGCGGCGCGATTCCGACCGAGGCCGAACTGGTCAAGGAGTTCGGCGTGGCGCGGATGACGGTGTCGCGTGCGCTGCGCGAGCTGACCGCCGAGCGTGTGCTGACCCGCATCCAGGGCGCCGGCACCTTCGTCGAGCGCCGTCATTACGAATCGACCGTGCTCGAGATCCGCAACATCGCGGACGAGATCGCCGAGCGCGGCCATCGGCATAGTGCGCGCGTGATGACGCTCGAAAGCAGTGAGGATCCCGAGGCGATCGAAGCGCTCGGGCTGCGCACGGGGCCGGTGTTTCATTCGCGCATCGTGCATTGCGAGGAGGGCGAGCCGATCCAGTTCGAGGATCGCTACGTCAATCCGGCGCTGTTTCCCGCGTATCTCGAGCAGGATTTCACGGTCGAGACGCCGAACCACTACATGGTGCGGCTCGCGCCGATCCAGCGTGCGGAATTCCGCATCTACGCGCAGAAGCCCGATGCGCAGGTGCGCCGGCACCTCGTGATGGAAATCGGCGAACCGTGCCTGCTGCTGCGGCGGCGCACGTGGGTCGGCGGGCAGGTCGCGACGTCGGTGCAGCTGTGGCATCCGGCGTCACGGTTCCATCTGGCGGGGCGGGTGTAGGCAGGGTCGTGCGCTGCGGCGTTCGCTGTCACTGTTGCGAAGGCGAGCGTCGGGTCACGCTGCCGGCTTGCCGTTGCGCAAGCCACGTGCGGCCGGCGTTCCAGCCGCTTGCGCGGGCCGGTTGACCGGGTACGCGAGCGCGGGATGTTCGCGCAGCGTCGCGCCTTCGTCATCGCGCAGGTAGACGCGACGTGTTGCGCGAACCGATCAAATGCGTTCAGGAAACCGGCCGCCGATACGTGCCGGTTGTTTGCCCGAAACCCGCGACCCGCGCCGATACCTGGCCGCGGGCCGCGCTTCGATGCGCGATCACGCTGCCGTCAAGCGTGACGGCGCGCACCGCATTCGCCGCAGAACAGGTCGTCGGCGGCCATCGGCTTGTGGCACTGCGCGCAGGCCGAGGCATCGTCCGCGGCAGGCGATTCCGTAGCCGACGTCGGCAGCGATGCCGTCCCCGCTGCGCCCGCCGCGCTGGCGGTGTGCGAGTCGCGTGCTTTCGCGAGGCGATCGGCGGCACGCTCGCGTGCCTGTTCGGCATGGCGTTTCGCGTCCGCGACGTGCTGGCTCAGCTTCTCCTCCGTCTCGGAAAAATCGACGCCGCTGACCGTCTGCAGATAGATGAGGCACGTGCCGTTGACGAACGTCAGGAATGGAATCACGAGACCGATCGCGATCAGCAGGCCGTTGCCGAAGCCGTACGCGCCCAGGTAGGCCATGCTGCGGTAGTCGAATCCGCCTCCTGCCGCATCCATGCCGAGGCCGTAGGTGCTGGCGTGCCGGCCGAGGCCGCTCATGCCCATCAGGCCGCCCAGCGGGCTGGTGCCGGTTGCCGCCGAGATCGACGATGCGATCGCGGCGCCGGTGCCGAGAATGCCGAACACGATGGCGGACAGGACGCCGACGAGCAGCAGCAGCCCGAACATCCGGACGATCACGCCGAGCAGCTGGCGGCGGCCGATCTGCAGCAGGCGCGCGGCGGTCTGCAGCGTCGAGTTGCCTTGCCAGATGGCGGGCGCGGCGAGCGGATAGCCGACGTACCCCATGCCCGCGACGATCGCGCCCGCGGCGATCGCCGCGACCGGATACGCGATCGCGTACAGCAGCGGGCCGACGCCCGGGAGCTTGCAGATCAGGAACACGATCAGCAGTGCGAGCAGCAGCAGGATCCAGCCGACCACGAGCAGCACGCCGATACCGAGGAGGCGGTGGACGCTGAACGTCGCCTGCAGCAGCGCATCGACGAATCCGACCGACTCACCCTGTGCATCGCGCATCAGCACGATGCCGACCGCGGAATAGCCGATCAGCGAGATCGCGAGCGTCGCGATGACGAACAGCAGGCCGAGCACGGGGCTGTGACCGATCACCTGGATCGTGAGCATGACCATCAGCATGCTCGCGACGATTGCAAACGCGCACGTCGCGAGTGCGCGCCAGTTCGTGACGGCCTCGGCGGCGCGCAGCAGTCCGAACTTCCCCGACACGGGGGCTTGATCGAGCGTTGACATCGTTGAATCTCCTTGGAGGTGCGGGCCGGTCAGTACGCGGCGGGGGCGTCGAGGAGCGCGACGACGGCGACGCCGTCGACCTGCGCGAGCTGGATGCTGGATTGGCGGGTCGAGCCCGGCTTGCCGTTCAGGTAGACCTGGCTTTTCAGCGTGTACGTGCCTTGCGGCGCACCCGACGGCAGTTTCAGCGTGAAGCTGTTGTCGAATTCGCCGCTGCCCGGCGTCGCGTTGACGATCTTCTCGCCGCGCTTGAACTGCTCGCCTGACGGTGCGTAGACCGTTACGACTTCCTTCACTTCCTGGACGGGCTCGTTCGTGCCGGACACCGCGCGAATCTGCGAGGCCAGCTTGATCGGCTCGCCGGCCTTGACCGCCGAGCGCGGCGTTACAACCGTGGTGTAGGCGTCGATCTTCGCGTACGGCGGCAGGTTGTTGCGGTTGTTCGCGCGGTAATCGCGATCGACTTCGGCCGCCGTCTTCGTCTGCCGCGTCGCCACTTCGATCACGGCGCACGCGGCGAGCCCGGCAACCGCGCCGCCGATCGCGCCCTTGGTGCCGCCGATCAGCGCACCGACCAGCGCGCCGCCGGCGCCGAGCGCGGTACAGCGCAGCACGGATTCGGACGAAATCCCGCCGGTGCCGTTCTGGGTGGCGCAGCCGCTGGCGAGCAAGGTGACCGCGCAGGCCGCGGCGAGGGTCTTCTGGATTGTCATGTCGGTTTTCTCCGGCGCTTCATTCAAGTGTGCTGTTGTTGCGCAGTGCATCCATCTGCCGCGCCTTCGCCTTGGCGATCAACGTCTTCGCCGGGCGGTTGCCCGGCTCGATCGCCAGGACGCTTTCCGCTGTCGCGATCGCCTTGTCGTACTGGCCGCGCGACAGGTCGCCCTGCGCGCGTTTCAGCAGGCCGTCGACGGCGGGTGCGGCAGGGGTGGCCGCAGCGGACGGGCGGGCCGGCGGTGTCGGGTGCGGCTTGTTGCGCGGCGCCTCCGCAACGGGGGCGGGTGCGGACAGGGCGGGTGTGTCGTTCTCCAGCTTTGCGAAGGGCGACGACTGTTGCGCATTCACGGATGCCGGCGGGGCGTTCGGCGCGGGCGGTGTCGCGGGCACCGAAGCCGTCGCGACATTCGTGACGACGGCCGGGCCCGACGCAGGCGCGGTCATGGCGGCGGCTGTATCGGTCGGCGCGGACGCCGGGGCGTCCGACGGTGTCGTCGCAGCAGCGGTGCCGGTGGTGGCGGAACCGGGTCCCGCGATGTCCGATGCAGGCGAGGCCGTGAACGCAGGGACCGTGGATGCAGCGGCCGGTTCGGGCGTTGCAGGTGCGCTCGCCTGGCGGCCGTGCCACCAGAACGCGCCACCCCCGCAGGCGACGGCGACGGCGACGCCGGCTGCGACGATCTTGAGTCTTGCCGACGTAGCGTCGTTCGTCGTCGGGGGCTGCGGTATCGGCGGGGGCACGACACCGGATGCCGGACGCATGGGTTCGGTCGACGCCGACGTTACATCGGCGTCCGATACGTTGTGAGGCTTGGCAGCCGCATCGACCCCGTCTGTTTCGTCGTCGGCGAGTGCCGCTGCGGTATTCGCCGATACGCCCGCAGGCGTGGATTGCGCATCCGTGACGAGCGGTGAGGCAAGCGACGCAGCGACCGCGCCGCCCCGATGGTCTGCCGCTGCGATGGGCGTGGCAGTGGCCGCGGCGTCGTGCGATTGCAGCGGCGCGTTCGCACGATCCGCTACCGGATCGGCGGTGTTCGCGACGTGCGCGAGGTCGTTCAATGCAGTGCTCGCCACCATCGATTCGACGCGGATGTGCGCCGGCATATCTTGCGCGTCGACGGTGACGTATGCAGATTCGTGAGCGGATTCCGCGGCCACGTGAGCGGGTTGCAGTGCGGGCTCGGCCGGCGGCGCGGGCACTTCCGCGTCGATCGCACCGGCGTCATTGACCGATGCGACGGGTGTCCCGCACTTGTTGCAGAAACGCTGGTTCGGCGTCAGCGCGGCATGGCAGTTCCGGCACGGTGCGCAGGCCGCGTCGGTCCGGATGGCCGCAACCGGGGTTCCGCATTGCTTGCAGAACTTGAGACCGCCGGGCAGATCGGTTCCGCAGTGGGTACACGCAGTCATAATTCAGTAATCCTCTTCTTTTGATCGATCGACGTGACGACGCCGTGCGGGCATGCGCACGTTTGTCCGAATCGCGGGATGGCGGCGTACCGGCCGCGTGCTACGAAGGCGAGCGACGCGGAACGGGCCGTTCAGCGCGCGATATCAGTCGGAATGGGGTCGGCCGCGCGGAAAGTGCGGCGTAGAGAAGAAGAGATCCGGCCGACGTGAACTGGCACGGACGGCCCAACGGATCCGGATGCACCGGTATTGAATGGCGAGTTCAAGCTTTCCCCGTATCAGTCGCCGGATTGAATCCGGCTGACTGTTTTCATTATTTCGATTGATAATACAAATGGTCTTCTGCAGCGGATATTACACTGAAATTACGCGGTTTTGCCATCCGTCAGGCACGTGACGGAGCGTGTATTCGCGTGCAAAGCCGAGGTGTGCCCCGAACAATCAGTCAACCCGATACCAGCGGCCAGATTCCGGACACACAGCGGCTGGTGCGCCGTTCGACCAGACTTGCTCCTCATCCAGGTGCAGCGAAGTCGAAGGGGCGATGTCGAAGACGACCTTCAGTGCTTGCCCGACATGGGGATCTTCGATGGGAAGCTCCCAAGTCAGGAATATCTGGATGCAATCCTGGTCCGTCGCGAAGTCGGCCGCATTAAAGCCGCTGCTGCGGCGCTGAATGACGCCATGAGGCTGGCCGGTATCGAATATCACAGCTGTCCCCCGGGTCAGGGGAATGCGATGGCCCGTAGACGGAAAATGCAAGTCCAGCCCCCGGTCCTCGCTCAGGAATAGATTGCAGAAAGCCGCACCGCCATATTGCGCACCGTCATGGTGGTACTTCGCGCCACGACAGGCCATGAGGGCTACGTCGCTGGAGGCAAGCACGTTGGGCAGTCCTAGCGCGCACGTCCAGTCGGACATGGCCTGCACGCAGCGCTTATAGTCCGGCCAGCGCGCTTGCGTTCGCGCCAAAGGCATAGCCTCGACGTCCCCGGGTTCCAGGACGAGCCGCGACGATGTTTCTCTTTCCCAGTCTGCAAGCACGCGTGCGGAGGGAACGGGCACGTCGACCGTGCCTGATAGAACGATGTCACTTACGCGTCGACTGCGGATGGCGTCGCCGCTCCAGAAATAGGAAGTCAGCATGTCTCGAATTCGACGCTGTCGAAGGGGGCGTCTGGGCGATTGTAACGATTCAGCCTGATCACGTCGGCGAAAATCGGCCATGAGCGATCAGTCGACAGCGAGGTCAGGATTGTCCGCAATGTCCGTCCAGTATTGGATCATGCGCAGCTGGACGTCTAAAGAACGTCGTTTCCAGGGCGATAATCGACATATCGCCGTAATCAATTCCCTATCTACGATGCCGTCAACCTTAATGATCCATCCGACCATGCCGGAGCAGCGCGTGAAGCTCGGTTTCAACTGGTCTGCCCTGATATTCGGCACAATCTGGGCATACTCCGAAAGATTGGTTGTTCAAGGAGGGCGGATGGCCGCTGTCGATGCTGCCTCCGGTCTCCTCTGTTCCTCCGGCCGTCCGGCCCTTTTGATTGCGGCTTTAATACTCTTCGTGGCAAAGAATATCTACAGTGCTCGCCATGGCAGCACCTGGATACGTCAGCGATTGCTGAATCAAGGCTACCGAGCGCTCCAATAATCATACATTCGACGTGCGGCGACGAGCCCTGATTTGAAGCTCCGTCCGGGGTGGTCGAAATTGTCCGATTCGGGTCGATGAGAGCCGCTCGACCGTGCAGCCGCAGCCGCCATTCCGTGACCTGATTCACCTGCGCATCGAGTTGCCGTCAGGTAGGGCAAATATGCCCGTGCCGTTGACGGCACGTGGCGTCGCATTGGCTTGATACGCCGCCGAGTGCATCTGCCGGATCTCCTTGCCATTGCAGTCACCGAGCGACTCCCCGGCCTCGCGTCGTCATCTCCCAACGAGTCACCGAAGGCCCGTGCAACTACTGAGTTGCCGCAAAAAATGGTTTATGGTCAAATGACCATGTCAGGTGACCCATATGCATGTTTCATCCCCAATTGGCAGCCGCCGCTCGATCGCGGATTGTCCAGACGTGGGCAACATTTTGCGAAGGCGTCCGAGTGGCGTAGCAATTGGCGCGCATCGGCCACCGGAAGGTTGGCGAAATCCCGGGAGATGAAGCAGGCGTCCGCGTATCGACGCCTGGGCAGCTTTCGCCCGTCGGCTGAAAGCGCCAGGGTTGAAAAACAAGAATTTCTGGAGACATTGCTCGTGAACGAAATGCACAGCAGGACGAACCACGCGATTGACCCTTCGGCGCTACGCGCCCAACTGCGAGACGGCGCGTTGCTGGAGACGCGTGCGTGGCTGGCGTCGGGATGGGCGGAGGGCACGGACGGCCGATCGTTTCCCGTCACGAATCCGGCCACGGGCGACATCCTGGCGCGCGTGGCCAGCCTCGGCGCCGCGGCGGTCGAGCAGGCCATTGCCTCGTCGGCGCTTGCCCAACAAGCCTGGCAGAAGCGGACCAGCCACGAGCGCGCGAAGATCCTGCGCGCCTGGTACGACCTGATCGTGGCCAATGCCGACGATCTCGCACTGATCATGACGTCGGAGCAGGGCAAGCCGCTGGCGGAGGCCCGCGGTGAAATCATGTATGCGGCTTCTTTCGTGGAGTGGTTCGCCGAAGAAGCAAAGCGTGTCTACGGCGACGTCATCCCTCACCCGCAAGGCGACAAGCGCATCGTCGTCATTCGTCAGCCGATCGGCGTGTGTGCCGCGATCACGCCGTGGAATTTTCCTGCCGCGATGATCACGCGCAAGGTCGCGCCGGCACTGGCTGCAGGCTGCTCCATCATCGTGCGCCCCGCGGACCTGACGCCGCTCACGGCGCTTGCGCTTGCCGTGCTGGCCGAGCGCGCGGGCATTCCGGCCGGTGTCCTTCAAGTGGTGTGCGGCCCGTCGCGCGAGATCGGCGCGGTGCTCACGGCCAGCCCGGTCGTGCGCAAGCTTTCGTTCACCGGCTCGACCGAAGTCGGCCGCGTGCTCATGAGCCAGTCGTCCGCGACGATCAAGCGACTCTCTCTCGAGCTCGGCGGCAACGCACCTTTCATCGTGTTCGACGACGCGGATCTCGACGCGGCGATTGAAGGTGCGATGGCGTCGAAGTACCGGAACAGCGGCCAGACCTGTGTGTGCGCGAATCGCTTTCTCGTCCAGGCCGGCATTCATGACCGCTTCGTCGACGCGCTTACCCGGCGAGTCCAGGCGCTCAAGGTCGGAAACGGCATCGAACCGGGGGTGCAGCAGGGGCCGCTGATCCAGCAGTCCGCCTGCGACCACCTGAATCAACTGATCGACGACGCGGTAAGCAAAGGCGCACGCATCGTCACCGGCGGAAAAGGCCATCCGCTCGGCGGCACGTTTTTCGAGCCGACCGTCATTGCCGATGCAACGTCGGGCATGCGCGTCGCGCGCGAGGAACTCTTCGGGCCCGTCGGCACGGTGTTCCGCTTCGAGGATGAAGCGGAAGCGATCGCGATGGCCAACGACACCGAGTACGGGCTTGCCGCCTATCTCTATACACGCGACCACGGCCGCATCTGGCGTGTGGGTGAGGCGCTCGAGTACGGCATGGTCGGCCTGAATACCGGCGTGATTTCCAACGAGGTCGCGCCGTTCGGCGGGGTCAAGCAATCGGGCCTGGGCCGTGAGGGTTCCCGTTACGGCATCGAGGAATACCTGGAAATCAAGTACCTGTGCACCCAGGTCTAACGGCCACCGTCCGCATCAAGGAAACGTCAATGGAAATGCTCCCGCAGTCGATGCTCTTCGAAACTGTTCCGTCCATTCTCCAGGAATGGGGTTGTGCGCGCCGCCTGGGTCAGGTGATGGCGGCATGGACGGAGCGCCGCCATGTCCTGATCGTGACCGACGCCGGGCTGCACGAGGCCGGTGTGCTGGAACCGGCGAAAGCGTCGCTGGCAGCCGCGGGATTCCGCGTGGCGGTGTTTGACGAGGTCGTGGCCGATCCGCCGGAAAACGTGGTGTTGCGCTGCGTCGAGTTCGCGCGCGGTGCCGAGGCGGACGTCGTCATTGGCCTGGGCGGCGGCTCGTCGATGGACATCGCAAAACTGGCCGCCGTGCTCACCGTGTCGCGGCAATCGATCGCGGAAATGTACGGAATCGGCAACGTTCAGGGCGCGCGCCTGCCGCTGGTGCAGATCCCGACGACGGCGGGTACCGGGTCGGAAGTCACCAACATTTCGATCGTTTCGGTTAACGAAACAACCAAGATGGGCATCGTTGCACGTCAGCTGTATGCCGACAAGGTGATCCTGGATGCCGAATTGACGGTCGGCCTGCCACGCAGCCATACCGCTGCGACGGGTATCGACGCGATGGTTCACGCCATCGAGGCCTATACCAGCAAGCACAAGAAGAACGCCATCTCCGACGCGCTCGCGCGCGA
The DNA here is from genome assembly GCF_017104705.1 of Burkholderia sp. Se-20373. Classification (NCBI taxonomy): domain Bacteria; kingdom Pseudomonadati; phylum Pseudomonadota; class Betaproteobacteria; order Burkholderiales; family Burkholderiaceae; genus Burkholderia; species Burkholderia sp. Se-20373. The sequence goes on from NZ_JAAGPH010000004.1 coordinate 49,637, forward strand.
GGCGCTGCGATTGCTGGTGAGCCACCTGATCCCGGCTTGCGAAAACGGCGCGGACCGGCGCGCACGTGAAGCCATGCTGCTCGGCGCGACGCTGGCGGGCCAAGCGTTCGCCAACGCCCCGGTGGCCGCGGTCCATGCGCTGGCGTATCCGTTGGGGGGGCATTTCCATATCCCGCACGGCTTGTCCAACGCGTTGATGCTGGCGCCCGTGCTGCGTTTCAACGCCGACGCGGCGGCTTCGCACTATGCGGAACTGGCGGACGTCGTCGGCGCGGGGGGAACGGGCGACGCCACGGCGCGCACGGCGGCGTTCATCGCCTTCCTGGCAGACCTGATGGACCGATCCGGCGCGCCGCGGCGTTTGCGCGACGTGGGTGTCACGCAATCGAGCCTGCCGACCCTCGCGGCCGATGCGATGAAGCAGCAGCGCTTGCTGTTGAACAATCCGGTCGTCGTCACCGAGTCGGATGCATTGCGCCTGTACGAACAGGCCTACTGAACCGACGCCGGCCAATCCGCAGTCGCCGTAACGTTAATAGAGAGAATGCACCGTGAACAATGTAGAAAGGATTGAGCACCACGAGATCGTTATCCTGGGTGCAGGCTTCGGAGGCCTCGGCATGGCCGCCCGCATGAAAGTCGCGGGCATCGACGACTTCGTCGTGCTGGAGAAACGTCCCGATCTCGGTGGCGTGTGGCTGGACAATTCGTATCCCGGCGCGGCGTGCGATACCGAATCGCACCTGTACTGCTACAGCTTCCATCCGCATTTGCGCGTGAGCGCGATGTATGCCGGCCGCAACGAGCTGCTGCACTATCTGAAATCGCTCGCCGCGCGGTTCGACCTGACGGAACACCTGCGATTCAACCTCGAGATTCGCAGTGCCGAATGGGATGCCGGTGCCAGCCTCTGGCGGTTCGCGCTGAGTGACGGCTCCCGGATGACCTCACGGTTCTTCGTGCCGGCATGGGGGCAACTGAACCGCCCGATGATCCCCGCGGTTCGCGGCCTGGCCGATTTCAACGGCGAGTATTTCCACTCCGCCGAGTGGCGGCACGACGTGGACTTGAGCGGCAAGCGGGTGGCAAGCATCGGCAACGCCGCCAGCGCCGTGCAGTATGTGCCGTTCATCGCGCCGAAGGTCGACCACCTGACGGTATTCCAGCGAAGCGCGAACTGGATCATGCCGCGCAACCAGATCGTCTTCTCGGCGGAACAGCTCGATGCCTACGAGCGCGAGCCCCATCTGTTCGAAGAAAGCCGGAAATCGCTGCACGCGTTCCGCGAGTCCGGGTTCGAGCGTACCCGGATCGGGACCAGCGCGCAGCAGGAAGGCAAGAGTCTCGCGTTGGCGCACCTGCATCGCCAGGTGCCCGACCCGGTCCTGCGCGAGCAACTGACGCCGGACTATGAATACGCATGCAAACGGATTCTGCGATCGGACGACTACTATCCGGCGCTCATGCGCGACAACGTCGCGCTGGAGACGGCGGGAGTGGAATCGTTCGTCGACGAGGGCATCGTGACCCGGGACGGCCGCCTGCTTCCGTTCGACGTGGTCGTGTTCGGAACCGGCTTCGAGAGTCAGGCTTTCCAGGGCAGCCTGCAGGTTCGCGGCACGGACCGCACGTTGGCCCAGGCATGGGCGGACGGCCCGGAAGCCTATCTGGGCATGACCGTGCCGGGCTTTCCGAACATGTTCATGTTGTATGGGCCGAATACGAACCTGAACCACAACTCCATCGTGTCGATGCTCGAGATCCAGCAGAACTACATCATCGACGCGATCGGCGGCATGGCTTCGGCCGGCGTGAAGGCGGTCGACGTCGATCGGGCCGTGTTCGACGAATACAACGGCAAGCTGCAATCGGCGATGGCCGGCTCGGCGTTTTCGGCAGGCTGCTCGAGCTGGTACAAGAACGCGCAAGGCAAGGTGATCAACAACTGGCCCGGCACGGTCGACGAATACCGCGCCGTGACGCGATGGGATCAAAGCGTGTTCGCTGCGATCTGAGCGGGGATACCCATGACATCGGTGCACTGGTTGCCGCTGACCGAGGTGGCTGACGATGCGCGGGACGCCGTTCGGGCGTTCCGCGAACTGGGCGGGCGACACTACGGCAGCTTTTCCGTCGACCAGTCGCGCGTGAACTTCGTGCGGGCCTGCGAATTGAACGGCCTCGCCGCCGACGAAGCGGTTGCCCACGACGATATCGACGTGCCCGTCGCGGACGGCAGCATTCGGGTACGGCTCTATCGTCCGCCCGCCGGGGAGCGCGTCGAGCGCAAACCACTGATCGTCTTCATTCACGGCGGCGGGTGGGTGATCGGCAGCGTGGACACGCATGACGGCATCTGCCGTCATCTCGCACGGCACGGCGGGTGTGCTGTCGCTTCCGTGGAGTACCGGCTAGCGCCGGAGCACCGGTGGCCGGTCCCGCTCGAAGACTGCGAGCGGGCATTGGACTACCTCGCGGCCAACGCTGCCGCGCTCGCCATCAACGCGTCTCGGATGATCCTGGCGGGCGACAGCGCCGGCGGCAACATGGCGACCCTCATCGCCAATGCGGCACCGGCGGCGGGACCCGCGATCATCGGGCAGATCCTGTTCTATCCCGTGACGGACCTGACGGCGGCGCTTTCGTCCTATCAGCGCATTCAAGGCGGATTTCCGCTGGTCGCCGAGTCGATGCGCTGGTTCCGGGAACACTACGTGCCGGCCGGCACGCCGTTCGATCTTCCCCGCCTGTCCCCGCTGCTGCATGCGGAAGGCCGGCGGCAGCCGCCGATGTTCATTGCCACGGTGGGGCTGGATCCGCTGTGTGACGAAGGCATTGCCTACGCGTCATGCGCGGCCCGCGCGGGGAGCACGGTCGAGCACCTCCATCTACCCGGGCATCATCACGGCATCATTACCGCAGCGCGCACGATCCCGGCAGCGAGATACCTGCTGGATCGCGCCGCTTCCTTTGTCCGGCGGCTTGCCGAAGCAGACGGCTTCGAGGTTTGACGCGTCGATCGTCGCGCGGGCCGGCGCATTCGGCCCGCGCGACCGATCGTGTAATGGAAACTCCCGATTCAAATTGTCCTTCGACTGCATAGACTGGGAACCGTAGAACTTGGTCAATTGATCATGTTCGGGGTGACCGGTCAAACCGGGATGCACACCTCAATGATCCGCGTGCGTGTCCGGCCGGGTGCATGGGGGGGTGTCGCGTACCGGCTTGAAACGTCGTCGCCGGCATGCACGTACGAGCGTCTTTTTCTTTCGTAGTCACATGACCAAGTCTATTGATCTAGTCGTGCGGCGTTACGGATATTTTCAATAACGGGTCATCGGAGGGATCTCATGACTAAGAATCAAGCAGATTCGGGTTTGCCTGAGCACATAGAGGTACTAATCATTGGGGCGGGGATCTCGGGGCTCGATGCCGCTTGTCATCTTCGCATGAACTTGCCGGACCGCTCGTTCGCCATCCTGGAAGCCATGGATGGATTCGGCGGTACGTGGTGGACCCATCGCTACCCCGGCGCGCGTTCCGACAGCGACCTGTACACGTACGCGTTCGGATTCCGCCCGTGGCAGGGCCGCTCGATCGCGACGGCGGAGGAGATCCACAGCTATCTGGGCGATGTCATCAAGGAATACGACCTCGGTTCGAAGATCCGCTACGGGCATCGTGTTCAAACGGTGAGCTGGTCGAGCGAGCAGAAGCGCTGGACGGTCGAGGTGTCGCGCAAGGATACGGGCGAACACTTCACGATCACCACCGACTTCCTGTGGCTCGGGGCGGGGTACTACGACCATCGGCAGGGCTTTACGCCGAAGTGGAACGGGTTCGACCGCTACAAGGGAACGGTCGTGCATCCGCAGCACTGGCCGGAAGACCTCGACTATGCCGGCAAGCGGGTGGTCGTGATCGGCTCGGGCGCGACCGCCGCGACGCTGATTCCGGCGATGGCCGGCACCGCGGCGCATGTGACGATGCTGCAACGGTCGCCGACGTTCTTCACGGCGGTTCCCTGGACCCACCAGCTGGACGCGACGCTTCGCGAACTGAGCCTGCCCGAGGCGTGGCGCTCCGAGATTCTGCGGCGTGCGCACCTGAAGCAGACGTTCGACCTGATCAACCTGTCCGCCGCGAACCCGGACGCCGTTCGCGACTGGCTGATCAACGAGACCCGGCAACAGCTGCCGGAAGGCTTCGACGTCGACAAGCACTTCAATCCCAGCTATCGCCCGTGGCAGCAGCGCGTGGCGGCGGTGCCCGAGGGCGACCTCTTCACGGCGATCCGGGAGGGCAAGGCGTCCGTCGTGACGGACACCATCGAATCGTTCGACGAAAGCGGCATCGTGCTGGCATCGGGCGAGCACCTGCAGGCGGACATCGTCGTGACGGCGACGGGCTTCGACATGAGCGCTTTCGGCCAGATCGCGTTCCACCTCGACGGCGAACCGGTCGACATGTCGAAGCGGGTCTCGTATCGGGGAATGATGATCGAGGGTATCCCGAACATGGCGTTCATCTACGGCTATTACCGGTCGAGCTGGACGTTGCGCGCCGATCTCGTGTGCGAATTCACCTGCCGCGTCCTCGCGCATATGGACAAGGTGGGCGCGAAGACGGTGGAGCCGTGCCTGCGCGCCGAAGACGCCGACATGCAGCGGCTGCCGTGGACCGACCCGAACAACTTCAATGCCGGGTACGTGATGCGCTCGCAACACCAGATGCACTTGCGTGGAGATCGCATGCCGTGGCAGCACCACTTCGAGTACGAGGAGGAGCGCCAGACCATTCCGGAATTGAGCCCGGATGCCGAAGTCCTCGTGTATCGCTGATTTCCGCGCAACGTTCGAATAAAGGTGAAGTTATGGCACTCGATTTGCACCTCGCTGGTTTTCTCGAATCCCTTGCCGGGTCCGGCGCGAAACCGCTGTCGCAGTCCAGCCCGGAAGAGGCGCGCGGATTGATGCAGCATCTGGCGCGCGCCGTTCGCGTACCGGAGGCCGTGGTCGACGTTCACGGCGTGGAAGACATGACCGTTCCCGGCGCGACCGGATCGCTGCGGGCGCGGCTGTACCGTCCGACCCAGGAGCGCAATCTGCCGACGGTCGTCTATCTCCATGGCGGCGGATTCGTGATCGGCGATCTGGATACCCACGACAACATGTGCCGGGAGCTGGCGCGCGGCGCCAACGCGGTCGTCGTCTCGGTGGATTACCGGCTGGCGCCCGAGCATCCGTATCCGGCCGCGGCGGACGACGCGATCGCCGCCACCAAATGGGTGATCGCGAACGCGGGTGAGCTGGGCGGCAGCGACGTCGTGGCGGTGGCCGGAGACAGCGCCGGCGGCAATCTGGCCGCGGTCGTGACCCAGCAACTGCACGCCGACGGCATTGCGCTGTCCGCGCAGTTCCTGATCTACCCCGCGGTCGCACAGGATCGCGCCGGCTTTCCTTCGTTCAAGGAAAACGGCGAAGGCTACTTTCTCGATCTCGAGACGATCGCCTGGTTCGAGCGACATTACGTGCCCGACGGGACCGACCGTGAGGATCCGCGACTGGCGCCGATCCGTGCGAAGGACCTTGCCGGGTTGCCGCCTGCGGTCATCCTGACCGCCGAATTCGATCCGCTGCGCGATGAGGGCGAGGCCTATGGCCGCGTGCTCCACGCAAGCGGCGTGAAGGTCGACACGATCCGGTGCGACGGCATGATTCACGGGTTCTTCGACATGGGGGCGGTCTCCCCGGGCGCCCAGGCGTGGATCGAGAAGGGCATCGCGAGTTTTCGAACGTTGCTCGGCGCCGCACAGCACCATTGATACGTCGGCGGAAGCGACCTGATTTCGCTTCTCGCCATTTCGTGGCCGCACGCGGTGCGATGGATGACCGCCAACGTTGCCGATGCGGCCACGCAGTGCTGATGCATGACGGCATGAAGCCGATCGCGCGGCGGCTCGCTGAGGCCGCGACGCGCGTGGCGGAATCGATGCATCAGGTAGTTGCCTGTGAAGCGCTCAGGCATCTATCGAGGACACAGACCCGTGAAGAACTCATTCGATTATCTTGTTGTAGGCGGCGGCTCGGCAGGCAGCGTGCTGGCTTCGCGTTTGACCGAAGATCCCGACGTGACGCTGTGCCTCTTCGAAGCAGGCGGCACCGGCGATGGATGGCCCGTCACCGTGCCGGCCGCCCTGGTGCTGATGATCCCGTCCAAGCTGAACAACTGGGCGTTCGAGACGGTGCCCCAGAAGGGGCTGCAGGGGCGACGCGGCTACCAGCCGCGTGGCAAGGCGTTGGGCGGATCGTCCGCGATCAATGCGATGGTGTACACGCGCGGGCATCATGCCGACTACGACGATTGGGCTGCGCTCGGCAACGAGGGTTGGGGCTGGAACGACGTCTTCCCGTATTTCAAGCGAAGCGAGCACAACGAGCGGCTCGGCAATGAATGGCACGGGCGCGGCGGCCCGCTGTGGGTCAGCGACCTGAGGACGGACAATCCATTCCAGGCGCGCTGGCTGGACGCCGCGCGAGAGTGCGGCCTGCCCGTCACGGACGATTTCAACGGTGCGGAGCAGGAAGGCGTCGGCATCTACCAGGTGACCCAGAAGAATGGCGAGCGCTGGAGCGCGGCACGCGCGTACCTTTTTCCGCACCTGAAGACGCGCGGCAACCTGACGGTGGAGACGGGCGCGCAGGTCAGGCGCATCGTGTTCGACGGCAAGCGGGCCGTGGGCGTCGAGGTCACGCGTGGAGGGAATGTCGAGACGGTCTGGGCGAAGAAAGAGGTGATCCTTGCCGCGGGCGCGCTTCAATCTCCGCAGTTGCTGATGTTGTCCGGCGTCGGGCCGAAGGACGAACTCGAGCGTCACGGCATCCCGGTCGTCGCCGATCTCCCGGGCGTGGGAGAGAACCTGCAGGATCATCCGGACGTCGTCGTCAGCTACAAGACGAACAGCCTGGATGCGCTCGGCGTATCGGTACGCGGCGCGATCAAGACGCTGCGCGACATCCGGCAATACCGGAACGCGCGAACCGGTACCCTGACCACCAACTTCGCCGAAGGCGGCGCGTTCCTGAAGACGCGTCCCGACCTCGATCGACCGGACGTTCAGATGCACTTCGTCGTCGGGCCCGTCAGCGATCACGGCAGGAAGGTGCAGCTCGGACACGGTCTTTCCTGTCACGTGTGCCTGCTGCGGCCGAAAAGCCGTGGGTCGGTCAAGCTGCGAAGCGCCGATCCGCTCGATGCGCCGCTGATCGACCCGGCATTCCTCGAGCACGACGATGATCTCGAGGTTCTGGTCGAGGGGTACAAGCTGACCCGGCGGTTGATGGCGGCGCCGGCGATGGCCCAGTTCGTGACGGAGGACCTGTTCGCGTCCCGGTCGCGATCGGACGACGACATTCGTGCATTGCTGCGCGAGCGGACCGACACCGTGTACCACCCGGTCGGAACGTGTCGCATGGGGAACGACGCGCTCGCCGTCGTCGATTCCCAGTTGCGCGTACGGGGAACGGAAGGCCTGCGCGTGGTGGATGCTTCGATCATGCCGACGCTGGTGGGCGCAAACACGAACGCGCCGACGATCATGATCGGTGAGAAAGCCTCTGATCTGATCCGGAGGATCTCCCGATTCCCGTCCGCGGTGCCGGAAACCGCGGTGTGAGTGGCCTTCTCGTGCCGACGTTCGTCGGCACGAAGGCCTCAACCGCACGTGAACGTTGCGAGCATGATGGGTGCAGCAACGTCCACGACCCGAAGGCAAGGGCTCGCCGAGACTGGACGTTGCCGGGGCGTCGCGCGCTTTCTGGCGTCGAGCGCTCGCGCGGTGACTCCTGGTGATGCGGCCAACCGCCGATCATGAACGCACCCCTGCTCGTTGAAGCGCAAGGCGAGCACGAGGCAAGCGATGCCGCCACCCGACGCGCGGATGCCGGGTGGCGACCTGCATGCGCCAACAACCGGAGAAAGACCGCTGCTTGCTTCATGGCGATGAGTCGCCGCAACCGAGGAACCCGTCGGCCGATCGATCTCGCTCGGCGTCCGGCCATGTCCGGGCGCAGGAAATATTCTTCCCCAGCCATCTATCCCGATGGCTTCGGCGTGTGTCATGCCGAACGCCGTCTTCAATTCGACGAGCCATGCCCGTGAACGGGGCCCCCTGTGCGGCGCCTGAACGCTGTCCGCAAGGTGTCCGCGTGCACGAAAGGCAACGACTCGGAAATTCAATCATGCACTCGCTCATACTCATCGCGGATGACGCACCGGAAATGTCGTCAACGCTCGATACCTGCCTGACTCGCCATGGCTTTCGAACATTCCAGACCCACCCCGCCCAGACCGTGCTGGCCACGCAACTGAGCCTGAAGCCGGATCTGGTCATTCTCGACGTCCGTGAACTGTGTGCGGATATCCTGGACATGCTCGCCAGGCTTCGACGGCAAAGCGATGCCCCCATCGTCGTCATTTCGGCGTGTGACCGGGACGGGGAGCAGTTGCGCGCACTGCACGCCGGCGTCGACGACTACATCGTCAGGCCGTTCGACCCGGACGTGGTCGTCGCGCGATTGCTCGCGATTCTTCGCCGCTCCGGCACGCTCGCGCCTGAACGTCGCCTTCGGGTCGGTGCGCTCGAAGTCGATACGGAAAGCTATATGGCGTGCGTGAGAACGTCCTCCGGCGAAACGCCGGTCTCCGTGACACTCGTCGAATTCCGCCTGCTGGCTCACATGGCCAGGCTGCCGAATCGTGCATTTACGCGCGTCGAACTGCTCGATGCGTGCATGGCGGACGTCAGCGCATCCACACGCACCGTCGACAGCCACATGAGCCGGTTACGGCGAAAGCTGATGGCCGCCGGGGCGTCGGGCATCGTGGAAAGCGTGCACGGCATCGGCTATCGACTTCGAAAATCCGGCTGACGGGGGAGCGTGTCGCGCGTGGCGTGACGCGGCGGTTCGTCCATCAGCCGCTTCTCCTTCGAGTGATCCGTGCCCCCGGAGTGGGAGAACTCGATTGCCGTTTGACACCCCGCTCCATCCGAGGTCAGGCAGGCTTCGATACAGCGGGCCGCGATTCACGATCGCGGCCCGCCACGTGCATCAGACTTCCGACCGTTACTGCGCGACGACCCCGTCGCGAGAAAAGATCAGCCACTTGTCGCCCGTCGACGGGAGCGCCGCGGTGTACGTCGTCCCGGTCTGGGTGCGCAGGCGCTGGAACGTCTTGCCATCATCGTTACTTTGAGCCTGCAGCCCGTCGACCCCGACCGCCAATACCGCGGAGCCACGGGACGCAAGCGCGGTAATGGAATTCCGGGTGTCGAGCGTCGCGCGTGACCAGGTATGGCCGTTGTCCTCGCTTCGCATCAGCGTGCCGCGCAGCCCGCCGACCAGCAGCACGCCGTTGGGCAGCGCCACGCCGCACCAGAACGACCCCTTGTAACCGGTCTCCACGCTCTCCCACGTGTTGCCTTTGTCCCGGGAGATCAGGAGTTGCCCCTTCTCGGCCGTGGCAAAGATCTCGCCATTGCCGTTCGAGAAAAGACCGAACAGATTCAGGTCCGACTTCTTGCCGTTCGGGAGCACGGCTTCTCTTTTGGTCCAGGTCTTGCCGCCGTCATCGGTGACGAGGATGAGCGACCAGAGTCCGACGGCCACGCCGTGGTTGGCATCGATGAAATGCACGCCGAACAGCGGGCGATCCTCGCTCGTCACGAGACGTTGAACCGCCCACGTCTCGCCGCCGTCGGTCGTCTTCAGGATCGCGCCCCAGTGGCCGACTGCCCACCCTGTCCTGGCGTCGATGAAACTGACGGACGTCAGCGTCGAGCTCACGGGCACGGACTTGGCCTGACGGTACGTCGCACCGCGGTTGTCGGACAGCAGGACGATGCCGTTCGCGCCGACACTCACGACCCGCGTGCCGGCCCAGGTCGCATCGAGCACGGGGGACTGGGTCGCGATGCTGGACTGGACGGCCGGAACGGGCCGGAGTTCCGATGCAGCTACCGCGCCTGGCATGCTGCCCAGCAGCGCGCCAAGGACGACGGCGCCGGCCGACAGGGAGAGAAGCTTGCGATACAGGGTCATGGAATCCTCTTCTTCTTCAATGGGCGAGCAGGCCGGGGGCACGGGCGGGCTTGCGCCGCGGGAAGATGCGCTCGAGCCAGACGGCGAACGCGGGCAGAACCGTCATGGCCATGACCATGTTGACGATGAACATGAACGCCAGGAGCTTGCCCATGTCTGCCTGGAACTTGAGCTCGGAGAACGACCAGGTGGCGACGCCGATCGCGAGCGTGATCGCCGTGAAGATGGTGGCCGTCCCGATCTCGAGGATCGATTGTTCGAGCGCCTTGACGATGCCGATGCCGTTGGCGAGATGCAGCTGCAGGCGGTTGTAGATATAGAACGCATAGTCGACGCCGATGCCCACCGCCAGCACCATCACGGGCAACGTGGCGACGGTCAGGCCGATCTGCAGCTCCTTCATGAACCAATATCCGATGAACGTGCCGATCGTCAGCGGCAGGCAGCAGGCGAGAACCGCGCGCAGGTCACGGTACGTGACGAGGACGAGCAGGACGATGGTCGTATAGACGTAAAGCATCATCGGCAATTCGCTGCGCTCGATTTCGTCGTTGACCGCGGCCAGCACGCCGGCGTTGCCGGATGCGAGCCGGATCTTCACGCCCGGCAGCTTGTTCGACTCGCGGAAATGCTTCGCGGCGTCGATCACCTGGGTGATCGTGGTCGCCTTGTGGTCGGCCAGATAGATGTTCACCGCGGTCATGCTGCAGTCCTTGCGCATCACGCCGGGCGTGCGGGCCACCTCGCCGGCGAGCGATGAATAGTTGTCCGGATCGATGGGGATCGCGGACATCTTCGGATTGCCTTCGTTGTATCCCTCGTTGTATTGGCGCAGCAACGACGAGAACGAGACGACCGACAACACGCCGGGGACGGCACGCATCGACCACACGAAGCGATCCTGGTAGGCGCCGACCTCCACGTTGTTGCAGGACTGGGGCGGCGCTTCGAAGACGATCGAAATCCAGTCCAGGCCGACGTCGTAGCTCGATGCAATCGAAACCGAATCCTGGTTGAACCGGGCGTCGGCACGCAGCTCGGGCGCGCCGGCCTGCAGCGTGCCGACCACGCGGTCCCGGCTTTCCCAGGCCGCCACGGCGAACACCACGACGGCGGCCAGCAGGACGATCGCCGCATTGCGCGGAATGGCGACCTTGGCGAGCACGCGGAGCACGCGGCCACGACGAACGGCGTGCAGCTCCGCATGCTTCGCATAGTTGCCGTCGACCTTGAGCAACGACGCGGCCAGCGGCAGCATCACCAGGTTCGTGACGATCTTGTACGCCACGCCGAGCGAAGCGGTGATCGCGAGCTCGCGCACCATCGGGATCGGAATCAGGATCAGCGTGACGAAGGAAACGAACGCGGTGACCAGGGCGAGCGTGCCGGGAATCAGCAGCCCGCTGAAGCTGGAGCGAGCGGCTTGCTCCACCGACTTCCCGTGGGAGATCTCGCGCACGATGAAATTGATCTGCTGGACGCCGTGTGACACGCCGATCGCGAACACCAGGAACGGAACCAGCACGCCCAGCGGGTCGAGCCCGTAGCCGAGCAGATGCAGCGTGCCGAACTGCCAGACGAGCGAGACGAGCGAGCAGGTCAGCGGCAGGATCGTCAGGCGAATGGAGCGGCAGTACCAGTAGACGGCCAGCGCGGTCAGGAGCAGGGCGATCGCGCAGAACTTCAGGACGGACGACGCACCGTTTGCAATATCGCCGATCTGTTTCGCGAAACCGATGATCTGGATTTCATAGTTCGCATCCTCGAACTTGGCGCGCAATTGCGATTCGAGCGCCTTGTCGAATGCCACATAGTCGACCCGCTCACCTTTCGCATCCAGCTCGTTGAGATCGGCGGTGACCATGGCGCTGCTCTGGTCGCGCGACACGAGGCTTCCGACGAAACCGCCCTGGGCGGTCGAGCGCGAAATGGCGCCGACCGTGTTGCTGTCCAGCTGATCGGGCGTCACGGTGCCGGGGATGAGCGGGTCGGCCCGGAATCCGTCTTCGGTGATCTCGTTGACGAATGAATTCGGTGTCCAGAGGGATTGGACGCTGCTGCGGGACACGTTCGGCAGGAAGGTGACCGCCTGGGTGACTTCATACAGGCGCTTCAACGCGGCCGGCGTCCAGATGCTGCCCTTGCGGGCCTTGACGACGACGATCAGGCGGTTGGCGCCGAGCAGGTCACCGCGATACGCGTTGAACGTCTGCGTGTATTCGTGGCCCAGCGGCAGTTGCTTCTCGAACCCGGCATCCATGCGCAGCTTGACGGCGAAGCAGGCCATGACGACCGTGAAAAGCACCAGGAGCCCCAGCACGAGACGCCTGTGACCGAACAGCGTATTTTCCAGCGAATGAAGAATTCTCAGCAGCTTGCTGGGTCGGGCTGCGTCGGAAACAGGCGTTTGATTCATATTGACCTCAGAAATTGCGAGATGCGACGATTGCCACGAAGTCCCTGTCACGTAGCGGGTTGGCCAGCGGGTTGGTCGGGCCCATGAAACGGGTGTAGTTCAATCCGACCTGCCAGTTCGCCGGGTTCTGTATGAAGTTCACATACAGGTTCATGGCCGTCACGCCGCGCATGAACTGGGCATTCACGTTCGGCGTGTTGCCGAAGAGGCCGTACCGGACGAATATCCCCGGATTGACCTGCCACCCGGGAATGAGGGTGCCGTCGTAGACCCAGTTGAAATCGACGTCGATCCCGCCGGAGTATTTCGTTCCCTGGGCACTCCCCGGCGTGTTGAGTGCGCCGGTCGCGAACAAATCGTTGAATTCGTTCCCCCACAGAAGCGCGCCCGGTGAAATCGGCGACCCGCCGTAGCTCTTGTGAAGCCCCGGATAAGCAATGATCACCGTCTCGGTCGTGAGTGTGGCGGTCTGGGCGCCGAGCAGCTTCAGGAATGCCGCGGAATTGCCCGGCTGCAGCGAGTAGAGGGTCGTCAGGTGCCACTGGAATCGCTTCTCGTCGACCCAGCAGTTCCCCCCTTGCGCGACGCATCCACTGGCCGGATTCAGCGGAACGGCATCTCGCGGCCGGTACGAGAGCTCGGTACCGATCGCCCAGTCGCCCACCGGGAAGTTGGCGCTGACACCGATCATGTGGCGGTCTTCCGGAAACCGGAAGACCGTCCCGCCCGTCGAACTCAGCGAGACTTGCGGGAACTTGTCGTGGTACGCGATCGTGTAGAAGCCGAGATTCAGGTCCGTTCCCGCCGGCTGGTAGCGAATGGAAAAACCATACTGCCCGCCGTTCTTCGGATGGACGGTCGAGACGCCATACGTGTTGTTGCCGGGCCCGACGATCTGATTCGACCAATAGCTGCCAACCGGCGGCAGGTAGTTCTGGTTCCAGTTGCTCTGGTAGTACCCTTCGACGTTCACGCCGTGGCCCACGCCGGAGGCGACGCTCACGATCGGCGCGGGCAGGATGATCTCCTTGACCTGCGCGCCGGGCTGGGACGCGCGATTCACGTCGATCGCGTTCGTCGCATTGACGCCGCCGATTTCCCAGATGCTTTCGCCCCAGCTGACGACCTGGTTACCCACGCGGACGCGGGCAATCTGGTCGCCGACGTTGAACTGCTTGCTGACCCACAGGTCGAGCAGGCGCGGCTTGAAGCGGATGTTCTTCTCGGCATCGGACGGGAGCCCGCCGCTCAGGTTGGGCGAAGGGTTGTAGAACAGGTCCTGTCCGCTGGTCGCGCCTGTCGTGCGGGTGCCGGAGTAGTCGTATTGCCAGGTGCCCCGTGCCATGAACGTGAGCCCTTGCGACGGCATCTTCAGGACCAGCTCGTGGTTGCCCTTGAGATAGCTCGTGAACGGATCTCCCTTGCCGTAGTTGATGTCGCCCTGATCGGAAAGGCCGCTCAACTGACCGAGCCGGCCGCCACCCGTCTGCGCACCGGTGGCCACGTTGTAGGTCGGCGACACGAGATTGCTGCTCGGCGACGCGGTGCGAATGCCGACGCCTGCCGAGATCGTCGAATCGAAACTGCCTTCGACGTTCCCGACCGTGAACGTGAAGGCGTGCGCGCCGCCGCACCCGACGGCGACAAGCGCCGCGATTGCCGCGCGCACGAACACCACGCTGGAGCGGGGCTGTAATGAGGAGGTGCTAGCCATTTTGTCTCGGCCCCTGTCAACGCTCGCTCAACGCACGGAGATTATCGGCGTTGTAGAAGCTCGGCTTGTAGTGTTGGTCCGCCGACGAGTCGACCGACCACTTCGCGTCCCGTCCGGCCGCGAGCATCGAACCGTCCACGAGATACCGGCCGTCGACGAGGTTGTATTGAGCGAATGCGAGCGTGTCGCAGCTCCCCGTCTCGTACACCGGAATGATGTAGCCCTCGCGAACCTTCGAGATGTTGCCCTGCGCGTCGTAGTCCACCGCGCCGAGGTAGCTCCAGCTGTCTTCGTCGACGTAGAAGAGGCGCTTGGGCGCGGTATGGCGCATCCCCTGCTTGACCGTGGCTTCCACGACCCACACGCGATGGAGTTCGTAGCGACGCTTCGACGGGTTCACGAAGTCGGGGCCGTACGCATCTTCAAATTTCTCCGAGAAGTCGTACATGCCCAGGTCGTTATAGGTAACGATCATTTCCTTCTTGCCGAGCAGCTTCCAGGAGAATCGGTCCGTCTGTCCGGAGAAGACCAGCGCTTCATCCATGTTGTACTGATTGTCGAAGCCGATCTGCGGCGCATCGTACGCATACGACGGCATGCGACGGGTGCGGCGCTGCCCCGGGAAGTAGTAGAAGACTTCGGTCGGCTTGCCGGCGTAGGTCGTGAAGATCGCGGCCTGGCCGGCAATCGCTGCGGGGGACTTGTACGCGTAGTAGGCGTTGCCTTCGACCTGGTTGACCTTCGCGAACGTCGTGCCGGCCTTGTCGCCCCACGGCTGGTAGATCCACGCGTCGGACACGTTCTTGATCCAGTCGGACGCGCCCTTGCGCGGGGAGACGACGGTGATGATGTCGCGCATCTCGACGCCGGCGCCGCGATAGTGCAGCTTCGCGTTCCACATCACTTCCGCGCCGGTCTTGGGCGCAGGGAACGGGTAGCCGGGCAGGTGCGCATCGGCGAGTTCCGATCCGTCGGCCGACATCTTGGCGAAGCCCGCGTTGTTCTTCGTGTTCTCCGCGACGAAATCGGGGACGCCGCACGTGCGCCGGGACGGATAGACCGGCATCGTGAAGCCCTTCAGGTTCTTCAGCAGCGCAATCTGGCCCGGGTTGAGCTTGTCCGCGTACTTGTCGACATTGCTGGCGTCGATCGTGTACAGCGGCTTGTCGGACTTGTATTTGAAGAAATCCGCGCGGCGCTTGCCGTAGCTCCAGCCCGCCCCGACGTTGCCCACGGGGGTCCAGGCGGGAATGCCGCTCGCGGTGCCGGCGATTTCGGCGCCCGACGGCGTATGAGATGCATCCGTCCCTTCCGCAAGCGCACCGGTCAAAGACATCGCGACGGCGGAAGCGATGACGGACAATTTCGCTGCCGATCGGATGAGCGAAGCGGATTTCTTGAAAGCATGAGTCTTGACCACGGCTATCTCCTTGACCTTGACCAGGTAACGTGCGCCCGCCAAAGGGTTGTGCATAGGTGAAAACGGATGAAGGTACCGATTGCCACGTCCATTTATTAGCTATGCGAAATGAATTGGGGTGTGCTTGTACTTTGTTTTACTGAGTCACCGAACTCCAGGTCATCGCCATGACGTGGAAGTTCGTATTGTCCGGCGCCTGGGTGGGGCGCCGGACGGCTTGTCAATGCATGCGGCTATTGGGCGCCCGCCAGGGCCGGATACGGCTTGTTCGACCGGACCGGCTTCGTACGCGCCACTGTCGAACGGGTTCTGGCTTCCGGCTTATGCCGGGACCGACGAGAAGTATTCAGCCGGCTGAGCGTGCCATCCTGCCCAGCGCTTTTCCCAGTAGAGGTTGTGAATCTTCTCGGAGATCGGGCCGGGGCCGTTGTGGTGGCCGAGCGGTTGGTCGTCCACTGCGCTGACGGGCATGATCCCGCCTGCCGACGACGACGTGAATGCTTCGTCCGACTCGCGCAGCTGGGTCGCGGTGTAGGTGCCGATGTTCACCTTGATGCCGAGCTCGGCGGCGATATCGAACACGCTCTGGCGCGTGATGCCCAGCAGGCAGCCTTCAGCCGGCGTGTGGAGCTCCCCGTTCTTGACGAAGAAGACGTTCGCACCGGCTGCTTCGGTGAGGTTGTCGTGTTCGTCGACGAGCACCGCCCAGTCCTTCTCCTGCGTCATGGCTTCGAAGAGCGCGAGCTTCATGTCCATCCAGTGGAAGTTCTTCGCCGTGGGGTCGACCGCCTTCGCGGAAATGCGGTTGTACCGCTTGCTGATCAGCAGGTTCGAGCCGCGCGTGCGGACCTCGTCGTCGGCCTGGAAGAAGAACGGCACGGCAAACGCGAACATCGCGTTCTTCATTGCGCTGCGGTCGCGGCGGTCGACGCTCAGCGGCCCGCGAGTGACGCACCACCAGACGTACGCGTCCTTCAGGCCGGCGTTGCGCACGAGCGTGTGGAGAATGTCCCGGACCTGGTCACGATTGAACGGATTCTCGAGGAAGAACTTCGCCGACGACTCTTCCATGCGCGCGAGGTGATCGTCGAGCCGGAAGAAGTTGCCCCGCGAGACGGTGACGACGTCGTAGGCGGCGTCGGCGTGCAGGAACCCGGCGTCGACGAGCGGGACGGTCGCTTCGGTGATGGGAACGTATTTGCCGTCACAGAAGGCGCTGCCATCTTCATAGCGGGGTTCATGTGGAGCGCGAGCATGCAGCGGATTCTCGTGCATGATCTGCTGGACTTGAATGATTGCCATGGTAATTACCTTTCGCTCCCGAGGGAGAGTTGTCGTTCGATGTTGACGTCAAAAGCGACCGGATCGCGGTGCGCTTCCTTGCGGATTGCTTACTTCCTGGCTATCCGGCGTGAAGTCTGCCATATGACTTGATCAAGTGACCGTGTAGTGGAAAGTATTGCTCGAAAAATTCCTTGTCGATGAAGGTTAACCCTCTGTGATGCTTGCCTCGATACGCGAGCGGCGAGCAGACTCGTGCTTGCCGGTCGGTGATCGTCGAGCGCCCATTCCGGCGGACCAAACCGATCCGCCTGGGTCGCGAGGCTTCGGTGTGTTGCGAGCGTCGCGTCAAGCCGCGTGATGTCGTCTCCCTCATCATCCGGTCACATGCGCTGCAAATCTTGCGCGGCAGCATGACGGTTCGTTCCCTGAAGCGTCTTACTTTGGCTTGCCGGTGGCAATACAGATTATTACCGAGTCATGTGACTTGGCCAAATGATCAAAAAAGACGTTAGTATGGATCTTCACGGGCGATCCGGAAGGGTGAAGACTCGCCCTCGATACCAAATGACATGGAGCGAGCAGATGCCGATTTTCGAAGCAGACCATCTCCGCAAGGCGTTCATCGGCGGCCGTTGGGCGGAGCCGGTGAACGGTGGTGTGGAGCACGACATCATCAATCCGGCGACGGGCGAAGTCTCCGGCGCGTTGCTGTTCTCCGACGAAGCCGATGTGAACCTGGCCGCGCAGGCGGCGCGCGACGCGTTCGCGGCATTCGCGAACACGCCGCTCGTCGAGCGGCTCGCGATGCTCGAGCGCGTGATCGCTGCCTACACCGAGCGGTTGCAGGATATGGCGGACGCCATCACGCTCGAGATGGGCGCGCCGATGGACGCCATTTCTCGCCCGCTTCAGGCGGCACTGGGGCTCTGGCACCTTCATACGACCCTGGAAGTGGCGAAGCGGTATCCGTTCGAACGCACCCAGGGCACGTCGCGGATCGTGAAGGAGCCGGTGGGGGTGTGCGGGTTGATCACGCCATGGAACTGGCCGATGAACCAGGTCATGTGCAAGGTGGCGCCGGCGCTGGTGGCGGGTTGCACGATCGTGTTGAAGCCGAGTCAGAATGCGCCGTACTCGGCGATTGTTCTCGCCGAGATCCTCGAGAAGGCCGGCGTACCTCCCGGCGTATTCAATCTCGTGCAGGGCTCCGGGCAGCGCCTGGGCAGGGCCATCGCGTCCAGCCCGCTCTTCGACATGGTGTCGCTGACCGGTTCGACGAGCGCCGGCGTGGAGGTCGCTCAGGCCGCTGCGACGACGATCAAGCGGGTGACGCTGGAACTGGGCGGAAAATCGGCGAACATCATTCTGGACAGCGAAAACTTTCAGCAGGGCGTCACGCATGGGGTGCTCCAGATGATGGCCAACTCCGGCCAGACGTGCACCGCGCCTTCGCGCATGCTGGTGCCGGCGCATCGGCTCGGGGAGGCAGAGCAGATTGCCGTCGCGGCGTGCGCGCAGGTCGTCGTCGGTGATCCGCGCGATCCCGGTACGACCATGGGGCCAATGGCGAACCAGCGCCAGCATCGCAAGGTGCAGGAGATGATCCAGACGGGCATCGACGAGGGCGCGGTGCTCCTGTCGGGCGGGCTCGGCAATCCCGCCGGCCTGGAACGAGGCTACTACGTCAAGCCGACGGTCTTCAGCCGCGTGAACAATCGCATGACGATTGCAACCGAGGAGATTTTCGGCCCCGTCCTGGTGATCATCCCGTATCAGGACGAATCGGACGCGGTCGCCATTGCCAACGACTCGCCGTACGGATTGTCCGGCTACGTTTATGGCGACTCGATCGAACAGGCGGAGCGCGTCGCCAGACAGTTGCGGACCGGGATGGTGCATTTGAACGGCGCGCCCGTCGACATCGCGGCGCCGTTCGGTGGGTACAAGCAGTCCGGCAACGGACGGGAGTGGGGCGACGCCGGCATCGAGGAGTTCCTCGAGACGAAGTCGATGTTCGGCGCAGCGCCGGGCGCCGTTAGCTAGCGGGAATCGACGACGGGCGCCCGGCGGTATGCGGACGCCCGTCTACGGAAAGGCGACAGGATCGAAGCCTGTCATGGCGCATCGTGTGGATGCGCTTCGTCGGGTTACCGGCAATGGCGCAATGACACGCCACGGCGACGCTCAAGCCTGTACCGTCGAGTGCGAGAGCGAGGTGGCAAACGCCTCCAGAGCCGCACTGGCACTATCCAGGTTCGCCTTGAGCTGGCGCATATTCGTGTCTCCGTGCCAGCTGTTCAGCAATCCATCGATCAGGATGATGCTCATTCTGGCGACGGATTCAATCGCGTCAGGGTTGACTTGTGGCGCGCACTTGCCGAGGTAAGCGATCGTTCGCTCGATCGTCTGGACATAGGTTTTCAACGCGAAATCGGGGCGATGACGCGCTGCCCACTGGATCAGTTCGGACTGTGCTCGGGCATACGAAGGATGCTGCACGAGCCATTCGACATTCTTGCGCAGCTGCCATCCGGCGAGTTCGCCGAAAGACTGAAATTCCCGGTCAGCGGGGGCGTTCGCCGCGAGCAGGTCGAACAGGGATTCGTAAACCGCGTCGAACAGATCGTCCTTGGTATGGAATACATAATGCAGCGATGCCAGAGGGCAGCTTGCGGCTTCAGCGATTCGCCGCGTGGTGGCTCCAGCGACGCCGTGCGCGGCGATGACTTCAACGGCAGCGTCAACAAAATCTTGTCGCCGCAACGCAGCGCGAACTCTTGTCATTGGTAAACTCCGGTACCCGAAAATCCTCTTCCGTTCACGTCGTACACAGGCGTAGTGTTTATCCGTGATACATGGTCAAGTGACCATAACGCCTGTGAATTATGTCGGCTTCTTGAAAGTTTGTCCATGAATGGAGCAGACCGCAGGTGCCCTGAATATTCAGTTCGCTTGTTCGAGCGGATTCTGGAAAATGAGATCGTTTGACTTGATCAATTGATCGGTCAACGTTAAGCAGACAAAGAGGCGCTGTCGATGGAGGTAAACCCGTGAGCGCGAGAGCGGCAACGTCAGACCGAGGGCTGCCTGCCGGGAGGGTCGGGTTTCGATGCGAATGGAAACGGGGTGCTTGGTCGCAGCCTGTGTGGATGTTGCCCGTTATCTCGCGTCGAACATGTGCGTCCGGACGCGCGCAACGGTTCCTGAACGCACCTTCGAGTCGAGCTTGCGAGTAGGGCGGCGCATGAGACGAAGTTGCAAACGTCTCGCGCCGCGCACCGTGCGGTCATCCTGAAGAGGCGACGCGTCGCCGTCGCCATGAGGGCACCGGGGAGCCGGCGCCTCGGGGCAGGTGGCGGCAGCTTACTGCTTCCGTGCCGACTTGCGAGGCGTCTTGGCGGCAGGGCGAGCGGCCGACAGCGTCGTCGCATAGGCGGCCAGCATCTTGCTGGCGTGGTCGACATCGGCGGCCAGACGCTTCGAATCTTCCTGGGCAAACCACGAGAAAAGCAGCCCGTCGACCAGGGCAATGCTCAGCCGCGCGATGGCATCCAGCGCCTTGGCATCCGCGCGAGGCTCGGCGGCGGCCAGCATGGCACGGGCACCTTCCTGGGATATGCGAAGGGCGCCAATGGCCATGTCGGGCTGATGTCTGAGGGCCCACGTGTACAACTCTGATTGCGTCTTCGCGTATGCCGGGTTGGCTTCGAACCAGGCCATCACGGAGCGCAGGTTGAACTCCGCCAGTTCCGACAGGGTGCCGTGCTCCGGCGCCTCGGGGCTATCCGAGCGGATCAAGTCGATCAGGGATTCGTAGACGGCGAACAGCAGCTCGTCCTTCGAGTGAAAGACGTAGTGCAGGGAAGCCAGTGGGCATCCTGCAGCCTCGGCGATGCGACGGGTCGTGGCACCCTTCACACCGTGCTCTGCAATCACCGCGACAGTCGCCGCTACGAGGTCCTGGCGGCGGACTTCAGCCCGTACTCGCTGCATAGGCCAGCGCTCCGTTTTATGTCTTCGTCCATAGGCGCTACCCATGCAGGGTAGTCGAATCCTCGGATATTAGCATGACGATGGGCGGCATTTCGCAAGCAATGCAAGGCGTTGTCCCGCACGGATGTTACGCCGCCGTGGCGGCGTGAGACGTGCCGTTCGCAGCGACGTGCCGGGCATGGTGACGACGTCGATGCGTCGCGACGCCGGACGAACATCGCCACTGTGATGCGATTCGGCGGCATGCGTCCTGAGCCAGGAGGCGGCCGCGTTCATCATGGATCGGCCCTGCGCATCAAGCGGTGCTCCGCTCGTCGAACGGCGCATGCGTTCCTGCTTCGATGAGGCTGTCTCGGAGCAGCGCAGGTACGGTGACCGTCACACGTGCACGGTAAAGCAGCCGTGCGGATCGTGGAAGGGGCGCCGCTGCGTTGGCTCGTGCGGCGCCTTCATGACGAGGCTAATGGAAACTCCGTATTCCCAATGTCCTGTCGAAGCATAAGACTCGTACCTGTGGATTCGTGGTCATTTGATCAAGTCAACCGTCTGCACCGCGATCGTGACGCTGAGCATCATCTGGTGCGGCGAATTCCCCGCGCCGGGGCATGTGCATCACCACCGCGCGCGTCAGCCGCCCTTCACGAACGGCGAACACCCGGATCCGATTGGCATGCGGCTTGCGTGATAGGCATATGACCAAGTCTAATGATTCGTGTGGTTGACTTGAAAGAAGGATGTTTCTCGGTAGTGTGGTCAACGACAACGATAGGGAATACGAATGAGCCATGTGATTGCCGTCTTGGGCCTGGGTGTGATGGGGTCCGCCATTGCCGCCACCCTGATTGACGATGGTGCGGAAGTCGTCGTCTGGAACAGGAAGGCTGAAAAGGCGCAGCGTCTGCGCGAACTGGGAGCCCGGGTTGCCGAGCGCGCCACCACCGCCTTTGATGAGGCGGACGTCATCGTCGTCGTGACGGCAACACCGGTTGACCTCGCGGCGGACTTCGAGGCGCTGGGCGAGCGCCTGAAAGGGAAAACGGTGGTCAATCTGGCCACGGGGCGCCCGTCCGAGGTGCGGAAGCTGGATCAAATCGTGCGTGGCGCCGGAGCAAAATTCATCAGTGGAACAATCCAGTGCTTCCCGCCCGATATCGGCCGCGAGAACGCCGTCATCCTTTTTGGCGGCGACGAGAAGATCTGGAGCGAAGTGGAGCCTCTGCTCCGGAAGATTGCGCCGCAATCCACCTACGTCGGTGCACGACCTGACGTGCCGAACGTGCTCGATGCCGGGTTGACGGGCACGTTCGTTTTTGGTGCTGGCGCAGCCTTCCTGGAAGGCCTCAGATTCGTGGTGAACTCGGGCATTTCGATCGACGAGATTCGCGACCTGATCCCAAACTATCTCGCCGGTCAGACTCACTTCATCGAAGGTCTGTTCGAGTCCGTGGCGGCGTCCGACTATCAACCGCGCGGAGCGGACCTCGACATCTACGCGCGAGCGACCGAACTGTTTCAGCAGGCGCAGGAAGATATCGGACAGCCGCCGCGAATTCTGAAGGCGCTACGCGAGCGCATCCTGTCATCCATTGCAGAAGGCAGTGGTGACCGAGGATACGCTGCGCTTTTTAATCAT
Source organism: Burkholderia sp. Se-20373 (assembly GCF_017104705.1). Classification (NCBI taxonomy): domain Bacteria; kingdom Pseudomonadati; phylum Pseudomonadota; class Betaproteobacteria; order Burkholderiales; family Burkholderiaceae; genus Burkholderia; species Burkholderia sp. Se-20373. The sequence continues at coordinate 72,197 of NZ_JAAGPH010000004.1, forward strand.
TGACAATTTGTTGGAGGAATCATCATGTCGTTGCAGCGCCTTTCAAGTAATAGCACTCCTGAAGATCTTGCCAATGCAGTCAGGCAGGATGGTGGTGCGATCGTCAAGAACTTTCTCGATTCCGATTTGCTTGCGCGAATCCAGCGTACGCTTTTTGACACGCTCGAGTCGGCTCCGAACGGAGTAGACGATTACTTCGCCGGGACACAGACGCGTCGCGTCTCGCGTCTCTTCGCGCGTACCGACTGGATGGCCGAGGTTGCATTGCATCCGCTCTACCTGGGTGCGGCGCGCAGCATCCTGCAGACGCCGATCAAGATCTGGAGCGGCGAGAACCAGGTTGATGTCGCGCCCGATATCCAGGTGGGGGTGACGCAAGCCATCCAGATTCTGCCGGGTCAGGGCCTTCAGCCGTTGCATCGTGACGATTCCGTATGGCTCTGGCGGCACCCGAACTATGGGCGCGAAGCGCGGTTCCAGGTGATGGTGGCCGTATCGGACTTTACGGCGGCAAACGGCGCCACGCTCGTCATCCCGGGTAGCCACAAGTGGGACGACGAGCGCATGCCCAGGCAGGAGGAAGCCGTTTCCGCGGAGATGTCCGCCGGCGATGCGCTGTTCTTCATCGGCTCGACGTATCACGGCGGCGGGAAGAATACCAGCGACGCCCCGCGCACCGGCCTGACGATGTCGTATGACCTGGCGATCCTCCGCCAGGAAGAAAACCAGTACCTCACGCTGCCGATCGAACGCGTGAAGCGCTATCCGGAAGAGCTGCAGCGCCTGCTCGGCTGGACGTACGGCACGACGTTTGCCGGCTTCGTCGAGCGTAACGGTCAAATGTCGGATCCGAACGACCTGTTGAAGATGAAGGATTTCCTCGAGGTCGGGCATTTCGATTAATGCACGGGTTGGGTGGTGGAATCCTGGCCCGGTTTTCACGCGGAAATCGGGCGATTCCATCATCTGGAGGCATCGTGGTCGCTCGACGGGATGCCTGGATCGGTGCAGAGCGAGCAAGCCTGATTTTGCGATTTTTCGGTTGGATGCAGCAGTCTTCGAAACAGTACCGGTATGAATGCGAGCAAGAGGGCGATTCGATGCCTCGTCGCGATCTCGTATTCGTGCAAACGACAAGGAGTCGATCGTGAGTGTCGAAATCAAGGGAATCCGAAAAATCGCGCTGCTTTATACCGGGGCCGTGGTCTGGACTCCCACCTATCTGCTCCCATTCAGCATCGAGGAATCGATGGCCCGGTTCGGGCTGTCCGAAAGCACCGCTGGCTGGCTTGCGTCCGCGGTGCTGCTCTGTCTTTCGCTTTCCATCATCTTTTTCGGTCGTCATACGGCGACGTTGAACAAGAGAACGGGTGCGCTCGCTGCGGCAGCGCTTGCGGTTCTGTCGACGTGTGCGATGTTTTCACATAATTTCTACGTATTCGTCGCCGCAAAGCTGGTTCTCGGCGCCGCCTTGGGCGTCAGCTGCGTGTGCGCGTATGGGGTGATTGCACACGTCAAGCACCCGGAGAAAGTCGCGGCGCAAGTCGCCGTGGCGATGGCCATCATATTTTCCTGTGCGATGTACGTCGTACCGATCCTGAATGTGAAGATGGGTCATATCGGGGTGGATGCCGTCCAGCTCGCCGTGGTCGTGGCGGCGTTGTTTTTCGGCGCGTTCATGCATCCTGCGGTCAACGCAAGCGAGGAAGCGGTCGGGAAGGACGCCATCAAATCCAGTGACGTCCGAGGGATTCTGATCAGCGCATTCCTCATCTACGTCTCACAGACGGCCCTCATGGGATTTGCCGCTGAGGTCGCTGCAACCCGGGGCGTCGAAGCGGAGCAACTCGGCATGCTGTTCATGCTCAATGCGGCCCTCCAGTTGCCGGTGGGGGTGGCGGTCAACTGGCTGGGCGATCGCTTTGGTCTGTTCAAGCCGATCGCACTTGGACTCGCGCTGTTGATCGCATGCAGCCTGGGCATGTATTGCGTGGGCGGCAAGTGGGCGTTTCTCGTGTCGACGGCGCTCGTCAGTGCCGGCGCCACGCTGGTGGCGCCTTATATGGTGGGGGCACTTTCGCAAATGGATGCCAGCGGAAGAAGCACTGCGACCTGTGCGTCGGCAATCAATCTCGGCCTGGCGGTCGGCCCGGCGATTGCCGGCACGGTGTTCAGCGTGGCCGGTTTGCGCGCGGTCGGCTGGCTTTCCGTCGGGTTGCTGGTGGTGCCGATCCTTCTGACCAGCGTGGCGATCCGGCAGTTCAAGGCAAAACATGCCGAAGCCGCTGTCGCCTGACGTGCGCGATGAAGCGATCAACCGAGCGCGGCCGCACTGACCGCACCGGTACCCGGGCGGCGCCAGCATGCCTGACATGCCAGTGCGGCGCAGACATCTCTCGGAAGCGTCCTCTCGCGTCGACAGGCAGCGCGAAAAACTGCCTTGAACGTGGACGATGAACACAGCGGCAGACAAACCTCTCGACGATCACGGAATTTTTTCATGGAACTCAAATTCTATCTTTATTGCCTGGCTGATCTCGCGTTGATCGTGACTTCGTTCATTTGTGGCGTGAAGTACTTCCGAAAGCGCAACGGCCTTCTTGGATTCGAGTCGCTGGTCGTGACGTTCTCGGCGACGAATTTGATGATCAATGCCTTGACCGACAAGACGATCTTTTTCAGTATCTCGCTTTTCTGCGACGCGTTTTCAAGAGGCTTCGGCGTGCCGATCATCATCGTTGCGGGGATGATGGCGGTTACGCATCGATATAAGCCATCGATGGTCGGCGACGTTTTGTATGCGGTGGGTGCACTGGTGGGGACGGCTATTTTGTGGACCGCGGATTTCATGGTTGGACCCAAGCCGTATTTCTATCTGGTGATGTGGTCTTTGTTCTCGTTTTACCTCATTTACGTTGTCAAGAAATTGGCGAATGCCGGAGAGTATCGTAATGCTGCGAGTGTGGTCCTGACACTCGTATCTACGCAGGTCATTGCGAGCATCTACGACTTCCTTCATATCCCTGGCGACAGCGATCATATGATTTTCTATATATTTGCATTGCTGTCGTGGTCTTATATGTCAGTTTCGTTGTATTACGCCTATTGTGCGCTGGAACGGGTGCAGGAAAGGGAAGGGAATCTGATTCGAGGTTATACCCTGGGCCGCCTGGAGCGAAAGCCGCAGTAATTGTCGCGCTCCTGCGGGAATGTATTTGAATCTTCATGCGAGAGATCGGATATGGCTACCTTGATCGTGAGTTATCCCGCTGTAGAGGGTATGGAATTTGATCGCGAGTACTATCTTGCCACCCACGCCTCGCTCGTACGTGAGGCGTGGGGCGAATGTGGCCTCCAGTCGGTGGAGGTTCTGTTTCCGGCTCCGGGCCCACAACCTTTTGCCTGCGTCACGCTGCTGCGTTTCAACGATCAGGCTGGAATCGACGCCGCGCTGTCGTCCGCCAGAACAGCCGAGGTGGTCGGCGATGTGCGGAACTTCACCCAGGTCCAGCCGGCGATCTTCCGGGCGGGCGACTGATTGGCACGACGTGATGCCTTGCGCGGAAGCGCGTGCGGCGCCGCGCTTGGCGGCCTTCCGGCGCGTTGTCGCGCCCCTGTTGGGCAATGAGCGTGCCGTTGCTGGAAGGGGGGGCAGCAGACGGAATGGGCGACGGCAATTTGACGAAGACGCGGTTCGGTAGTGAATCGCGTGTTGCCTGACACCACGCCGATCAATCGCTCGCGAGGCCACTCAGGGCGTTGACGCCGGAAGAACTCACCGGGGAATACAGCCTTCGGCCGTGGGCCGAAGGCGCGTGGAACGTCCGGTATTAACGCTGCACCGTGTCCAGGATATCCAGGCGGCTCACTGCCACCGCCTTCTGCTTGATCGCACCAAACGCCGTTTCCGTCGCCTCGAGCGTACGCGCGATGTCTTCGTCGGTATGGCTCGCCGTAAAGAACATGTTGTGCCACGGGTGGAGATAGGCGCCATTCTTGATGACTTCCGAAGCCCACGCCCGGCCGCGCGACACGAGCTCGTCGTCACCCGCGAACAGCATCTGGGGCATGACGCTCGGCCCGGTCTGCTTGAGTTCGAAGCCATGCCGCTCGGCTTGCTCGGCGAGGCCGGCACGCAGCTTGTCCGCCAACCGCGTGGTGTGTTCGAGGTAGTCCGTTTCACGTACCAGGCGCAGCGTTTCGATGGCCGCGGCCATCGGCACGGCCGAGAGCCAGTAGGAGCCCGTGACGAAGATGTTCGTCGCGGCCTCTCGTGCCTTGTCCGAACCGAGCACCGCCGCGATCGCATAGCCGCCGCCGATGGCCTTGCCCCAGCAGCTGAGGTCCGGGTGCACGCCCCAGTCCGACCATGTGCAATCACGCGACAGGCGCAGCCCCGTGCGGACCTCGTCGACGACCAGAAGCGCTTCCTGCTCGTCCGCGAGGCGACGGCATTCCTTCGCGTACTCGATCGACGGGAAAAACTGGTCGTAGAGCACTTCGTGCCGGAACGGCGTGGCGTAGATGGCCGCTACGTCACCGTCGACGCTCTTGACGGCGGCGTTGAGGCTCTCGATATCGTTGTACTCGAAGTAGACGACGTGAGCGCGGTCTTCCTTGGTAATCCCCGTCGTATAGGGTACGTTCCACGGGGATGCACCATGGTACGTGCCGCGCGCAACGAGGATCTTCCGCTTCTCGCGATACGCGCGCGAGATCACCATGGCCATCGACGTGGCGTCCGAGCCGTTCTTGCAGAACATCGCCCAATCGGCGTGGCTGACCTGTTGAGTGAGCGCCTCGGCAAGCTGAACCATCACCTCGCTGGGGCCCGTCGCCGTGTCGATCTTCTGCAACTGGAGGGCCGCGGCTTGCTCGATCCGCTCGTTGCCGTAGCCGAACAGGTTCGTGCCGTAGCCACATACGTAGTCGATGTACTGGTTGCCGTCGACGTCCCAGAGATGGGTGCCTTTCGCCTTTGCGAAGTACAGCGGGAAATCCTCCGTCAAATACTTGACGCTCTGGTGACCGTACATCCCGCCCGGGATGACCTTTTCGGCTCTTGCGAACCACTCGTTCTTCCTTGCCAGCCTGTCCATGCTCGACTCCTTGTGAAAAATTCGTTCCCGGAACGTCAGACCCGATTTCAATTCGCTTGACTGAGTCATATGACCATGTATTCGAGCCCTCCGGAATGTTGGGGAATGCCGCATCCGAAATCTCGCGTCTCGGCGGTGGATCGATGTGCCGACTAAGCTCGCTCCGCGAATGCAGCCTTGCTGCGTCACGCGCTTGGGTGTCCGTCGTCAGTTCATGTGACTTGGTCATTTGACCGAATCTAGTGTCTATAAATGTCGTCCAGACGGAAATTGGCGTTTTCCACTAGTGCTGCCCGGCAGTGGATCAACGTCAGGTGCGCCATGCCACGGCGATGGGGAGGAGGCGAGTCGAACGGCGGCAGTTCGGCGGCGTGCGCGGTGCGGCGTCGACATCCGATCCGCATGATGGAAATCCCCGCTCCAGCTGTCGAGCAGGGATGCAGGGCGATCAACGCGGGGATGCGGGCTGGGCGGCGGCGGCGGTGGACTTCCGCGAGAAGATTTCGCGGCGGGAGATAGCTGTGTGTACAGGCGTGTTCAGGCGCACGGTGCGCGCATGGCAGGGGCAGGCTGATCGACACAGTCGGAAGTATCCGCAGCGTGCGGGCCCGCGCGTTCTCGACGCATGGCCTCATACACTGTCTGGTCGGTTCAAGACCGAAAGCCGCCGACCGAAGCGCAAGCAGCGCGCTACGCGGATCGCGTTCGACACGATCCGCGCGCGCGGCTACGCCGGCATGTTCGATCTTTCCGGATGGCGCCTATTGGCTCGAGTCGTAGTGCTCGATATGGTAGAGAACCATGAATCCCGGGCTGAGTACAAGAAGGAGTCCGGCAACGAGAGAGATTGCGACAAATAAGCGCTTCACCATGATCACGCTCCTGAGTTGGATGAGGTGCAATAGAAAGTCGGCTCTTGAGGGCCATCCCCGGAAAGGCGCGCGATCCCCGCATTGTTCTCAAGATCGCAACGCGATTCGTCGGGTCGATCTTCATGGGGTGTCTCGCTGGCGGTGATGCTGTCGTGGCCGGTGCATGTGCATCACGGAATCCGTGGAGGGCGGGGGCCCTCCCGGACGGATGCAGGCGTCTGTTTGAGGCTCAGAGACCGAGATGCGTCGCGATATCGTCGTAGTCGACTTGCCACAGGCCCGGCGTGCCGGCCGGATATTGCGAGCGGAAGCCGATGATTCGCTGAACGCGTTTCGACAGGCGCCTCACGGTGTCCATCTCGACGATGAAGGGATACGCTTCCTCCGGCGTCAGGTAGGACGGTTGCATCGGAATCGTGAGCCCGCGCCGGCGCTCGTTCTTCGTCACGTTCGCGCCGCCGCCGTGGATCACCTTGCCGCTGAACAGCAATGCGTCGCCGGCATCCATCTCGGCGGCAATGGTCATGTCGGGCGTGCCCTTGCTGTCGAAGTAATCCTCGTCCCAGTTCTGGCTCCCCGGAATGATTCGGGTGGCGCCGTTTTCCTCGGTGAAGCGCGTCAGCGCAATCATGAGGTTGGTGAATACCGTCGGCCCGTTGACGCCGAGCGCGCACAGGGGCGGGAAATTGCCGACGTCGCGATGCAGCATCTGTGCCGTGTTGCCCGGGCCGATGTCGATGACCTGCGCGGTCGAAAGCCACCAGTCGCCGGACTCTTCACGGTAGAGCACCTCGCCGAGCTCATGGAAGAGTTCGTCATCCAGAACGTCCCCGAACGTCTTGCTGTGCGTGACCATGTTCGTCAGGCGCTTCGTATAGGTGCCGTGGAATTCCTTGATCAGTTCGTTGTCGTGCGACGACCCTTCGCGAAGCCGCTCGAGCGGCGCATCGACCTCGCGATTGATGTTCGCGACCTGCTCCTGGGTCAGATAATTCTTGATCCGGACTCCACCATATTGATTCATGAGCGACACGATCTCTTGCGCGCTGGTCTGCTTGGGGACGGTGGGGAGCGTGTCCTGAATGGTCTGAATGTTTGCGTTCATGGTTGCCTCAAAGTTGCGTGGACGGGTAAATCAGACGCGGCGTCACGTGCTGATTCGGGTGGTGATCCAGACCTCAAGTCGAATAATTGACTGAGTCATTTGACCGTGTATGCCTTCGCTCTCAGTCATACGTTCCTTTCACGCCGGTTGACGGAGCCCGCACGTTGTTCCCGACGTTGTCGCGACCTCTGGGTGGTCCAGTAGGTGTTCCCGAAAGCGACAGACAGGTAGGCGTTCGCCGGGTTTTCCGGTGAGCTGGCGAATTCGTGACGAATCAGGTCAAATGACCAAGTCGTATGATCGAGGAAGTTAACATGGCGTTTTTAGACGGTCGATCATGGTTAACCCGTCGCTTTTGAATGGTGTAGCCGATGAAATGAGAGCGGTCGTTCCGGCGTGGATGCGAAAGGTGTGATCAAGCCTGGCGCGATGTGGTGAGACATGATTCGAGATCGAATGGTCACGCCGGCGACGACGTTCCTCGACACGTTCAGTCTTACGCTCGGGTTCGCGCATACGGGGCAGGCTCAGTGTGGCGCGAACCAGGTGATCGGGCACGCAAGCTGCTCGCTCGTCATCAGCGCCCGCGTACGGGACCGATTCCCGTGCCGTTGCGTGCGCGACGATCGACATTCCTCGCCGGCGCGGCTGCACGGCGACCGGCGCGCGATCCTCGGACGATTTTTCAAGCCCTTGTCAATTCTGTCCCGACGCCGCGGCGCGCGAGGTTTCCGCACGACGCAGCGTCGTGAGATGCGCGAACGCCATGGCATGCAAGTATTTTCACAGGGGTTCGCGCGCTGAGCCGGGCACGGAAATCGCTCCGCCCCGCAATGAAACGCTGCACGACACATGCCCGTCGTGTTTCGGCGAGGCGCTTCATCCAGCGATTTCGCGATCTATTGTCATGAGGGCAACGCCATGCACACATTCACGAACTGGAGCCCGTTGGTCTCGCTGATCGCCGGGATTCTCATTCTGGTGGTACCGCGCCTGCTGAACTACATCGTCGCAATCTATCTGATCGTCATCGGCCTGCTTGGGCTTTTCGGCCGACATTTCCACTGACGCGCCGCGTCGGCGTCTAGATACGTTCGACGCGTACCTCGACTGAATCCCTGGGCACCGTCAGTCGCGTACGGCCGAGCAGTGCGTCCGTGGGTGCGGTGCCGTCCGGGTTCAACGGCTTTACCTTGTTGAACGTGACGGAAAAGGATTCCGGTGTGACGGTGGCTGATGCATAACCCTGCGCGTCGTGGTCGGCGTGGCACAGATCGGGGTTGTTCGCGATCAGGAAGCGGTCGAGCCTGGCCGGGGTCGCCACGATCGATGCGAGCGGTGTCCCGTTCCACGCGGCTTTCAGGTACGTATAGAAGGACAGGCTGCTGATGCCGGCGCAGACGAAATCGACGATGACCGGCACGCCCGTCGCGGGATCGGGAGCGTCGCGCACGACCCCGCCCTGAAAGGCATGCAGGTCGCCGGTGATCGCGACGACGTTACGGATCCCGTGCTCCCGCAAGTAAGCGAGCAGTTCGTGCTTGTGCGCGGGATAGCCGTCCCATGCGTCGCAATCGACCACGAGGCAGGCCGCCGGCGCCGCGGGTGCGCCCGGCATCACGAACCACAGACGGTTCAACATCACTTCGTTTCCCCAAACTTTCCAGGTGGCCGGCGAGTCCTTCATCAAGGTTTTCCACCATCGTGTCTGTTCCGGGCCGAGCATCGACGGCGGGCGGCCGAGCTGGCGGGTCTCGCGCGCCTCGTCACGTTGCAGCACGTCCTGCTTGACGAAGTAGCGCGAGCCGGCTGCGTCGTCCCCATGCACCGGGTCGTGCCCGTGCGCCCGTGCGACCGCGGCTTCGCTCACGACGTGGTCGTCGCGATACAGCCGCTCGTCCGTCATCACCAGATGCATCAGCATGCCGAAACGAAAATCGCGGTAGATGCGGATGTTCGTGTACGACGGATTGTCCGGCTCGAAGCGCACATCGTCCCAATCCACCGGCATGTATTCGGCCCACGCGCGACTGGCGCTGCGGCGTCGCGAGGTTTCCTGCCGCTCCTCGTTGGTGTAGACCTGATGATCCTGCCAGCAGTCGTCGGAAAATTCGTGGTCGTCCCAGATCGCGATCATCGGCAGGCGCTGGTGCAGCGTCTGCAGGCGCGGATCGGTTCGATAGGTGCGATAGAGCGCACGGTAGTCTTCGAGCGTCTCGGCGTACGCGCGGCCGTCCGCGAGCAGCTTGCCGCCGCTCAGGTGCAGCGGAGGATGCGCCGGCTCGGCGCGGCCCGGGGGAGCGGTCCCGACCGTTTCATAGATGTAGTCGCCCACGTGCACGACGAAATCGAGGTCGCGCTCGTCGGCCAGCAGCGTCATCGCTTGCCAGTGGTTGACGCTCCAGTCCTGGCAGGTGAGCCACGCGAAGCGAACCCGTTCGTTGGCCTCGTTAGCCGCCGGCGCGGTGCGCGCGACGCCCGTCACGCTGACGTCGTCGCCGGCGACGAACCTGTAGTGGTAGGTGGTCTTCGGCGAGAAGGCCGTCACCTTCGCACGCACGGTGAAGTCGTAGATGGCCAGCGCCCGCAGCGGGACGCTCGCGACGAGCGTCGAGAAATCCGCCCGCGTCGACACTTCGAGTCGTAGCGGTACTGCGCGCGCGGCGCCTTTTGCGTCGTGCTGCACACCGCTGGATACCGGAACGCATCGCGTCCAGAACACGATGGAGCGATCGCGCGGGTCACCGCTTGCGACACCTTGCGGGAATCGATGGAGGTTCTTGCGCGCGGGGCTGCCCGGCAGGGCCGCCGGTGAAACGTCGTGCGTGGCGGCGACGGCGGCCGCAATGGTAAAAAAAGCCGACGACTTGAGGAAATGGCGACGATCCATTGATCCTCCCGATCGACATCCCGGGGATGCGGGAAGCGCCGCGGCGGGCGCCCGCTTCTCGCCCCCAACAGCTTGCAATCGCTCCCGCCGCGCGCGGCAGGTGGAGCAGTCGATCCGGAACGTTACTGCGAAGCGCGACGACCGGAAAGTCGTGAGAACCCCATTTCGCATGACCGCACGCCCTCTGGCGGAAGGCTTCTGTCCGCAGGAACGCGCCTTGCTTGATACCGGGCAGCAAACTCGGGGAGTGAGCAATGCACATCGGCCACAGCGTCGGCAAGGCGGCCGCGTGGCTTGCCGTGAGCGTCGCCCTGGCGCTTGCCGCGCTGGTGATCGTCATCGTGACGTTCGACTGGAATCGAGCCCGACCGTGGATCGATGACAAGGTATCGGATGCGATCGGACGGCAGTTCGTCATCAACGGCGACCTGCAGGTCGGGTGGCGTCGGCCCGCGAGCGAGCATGGCTGGCGCGCATGGGTGCCATGGCCACGATTCGTCGCACGTAATGTCACGATCTCCAACCCCGACTGGGCGCGCACGAAGTATTTCGTCACGCTGGACGCGATCAGTTTCGAGGTCGAGGCGCTGCCGCTGATGGCGCGCCGCATCGTGATTCCGGCAATCGATCTGGTCAATCCGTCCGTCGACCTCGAGCGCCTGAAGGACGGGCGAGCCAACTGGACGCTCAAGTTCAAGCAGTCCGCCCAATCGGGCCGATGGACGCTCGACCTGCATGAGATCGCGTTTGCCCAAGGCAATCTCGGCTACTACGACCAGCAGAAGCAGTTCGACCTGAGCGCGGTGATCGACACGCTTGGCCAGCCGATCCCGTTCGACGCGGTGATGAAGCAGCAGGAGGCGTTGGCGCACCACGAATCGGCAAAGGCCGTCGGGCCGGCGGGTCAAAAGAAGCTCGCGGCCCAGGCGCACGCCGGTTCGGCGCAGCCGGTGGTTCCTGCATCGGGTGCCGAAGCGGCGTCACGCGCCTCGGCAGCGGCTTCGCAAGCGTTGGCCGCTGCCTCGCATGCTGCCGCGACGACATCCGGCAGCGCGATCGCCCCGGCCGCATCAGGCACGGCAGCGGTATCGAACGCTCCCGCCACCGCCGCACCGGGGGCGGCGGCCTCGGCGGCATCGCATGCATCGGCGGCCTCGGCGCACGCGGCCACCACCGGCGTCGGCACTTACACGATCGGCTGGACCGTCAAGGGGACCTACAAGAAGGGCAAGGTCGCCGGCACGGGCAAGATCGGCAATTTGCTGGACGTGCGGGGCGCGCAACGTCCGTTTCCGGTTCAGGCCGATTTGCGCTTTGGCGATACGCACCTGGCGCTCGTCGGCACGCTGACGGACCCGTCTCACCTGGCCGCGGTCGATCTCCGGCTGTGGCTTGCGGGCACCAGCATGGCCAAGCTGTATGACGTCACGGGCATCACGCTGCCCGAAACCTCGCCCTATGCGACCGACGGCCGGCTGGTCGGCCAGTTCCGGGCGTCCGGCAACGTCTTCAAGTACGAGAACTTCACGGGACGCGTCGGCGGCAGCGATCTCGGCGGCACGCTGGTGTACGTGTCGCGCGAACCGAGGCCGTTGTTGTCCGGCACGCTGGAGTCGAGGCTGCTGCAGTTCTCCGACCTTGCGCCGCTCATCGGCGCCGACACGAATGCCAGCAAGGCGCGGCGGGGCGCCGCGGTCGCACAGCCCGCGAACAAGGCGTTGCCGGTCGAGACATTTCGCACGGACCGCTGGAAGAAGATCGACGCCGACGTTCGATTCACCGGTCGGCGCATCGTCAAGACCGCGAGCCTGCCGATCACCGACCTGTCGACCCATCTCGTGATGCATGACGGCGTGCTGACGCTCAACCCGCTGAACTTCGGTGTCGCGGGCGGGACGCTGGCGTCGAACATCCACCTGGACGGCAGCGGCGTACCGCTCAAAGGGCGGTTCTCGCTGCAGGCGCGGCATCTGAAACTCAAGCAGTTGTTCCCGACCTTCCCGGTGATGCAAACGGCGCTCGGCGAGGTCAACGGCGATGCCGCGTTATCGGCCACCGGCAATTCGCCGGCGGCGCTCGCCGCGACTGCCAACGGCGAGGTGAAGACCTTGGTGACCGACGGCACGGTGAGCCTCTTGCTGATGGAAGCCGCGGGGCTGAACGTCGCCAACGTGGTGTACGAGAAACTGTTCGGCACACGCGACGTCAAGATCAACTGCGGCGTGGCCGACTTCGTGGCCACCAACGGCGTGCTCGACTCGCGCGTGTTCGCGCTCGACACCGAGGATGCGGTGATCGGAATGGACGGCAACGTGAACCTGCGGGACGAGACCATGAATCTGACGATCCATCCGCATACCAAGGGATTCCGGGTGATTTCGCTTCGCTCGCCGCTGTACGTCACCGGATCCTTCAAGCAACCGCACGTCGGGGTGAAGGCGGGCGCACTGATCGCGCGTGGCGGTGCCGCGGTCGGGCTGGGCTTGCTGAACCCGCTCGCCAGTCTGCTCGCGCTGCTGCAACCGGGCCGCAGCCGCCCGTTGCCGTGCGGGCAGATGCTGGCCGACATGGAGCGGCGCCCGGTCGCGCCGCCGCCGGGTGTCCGGCAGAAGATGAAGGCGGCGCCGGCGTACATGAATGCGCCGGCGGGGGCTTCTTCGGCTTCCGCGCCGGTGGGTGGCGAACCCCGGCATGCGAAGTGAGTGAGGTGGGCGGTAGCTACACAGACGCTTCGCGCCGACGCTGGTGCAACCAGCACGCGTCGCCCAGACGCAAGCGTCGCGGACGCGCGTCGGCCATGCAGCCTAGACGGCCCCGGCAAAGGTGCGGCGCAGGCCGACCGCGGCTTCCCATTGCGCGCCGATCGCCGTTTCCAGCGCGTCGCGGGACCGCAGGTGCGCGTGGCGCGCGGCGAGCACATCGCTCATGTCGGCCTGGCCAGCGTCGTATAGTCTGGCCGCATTGCGTGCGGCGACCTTGCCGGCCGCCTCGGCGCGTTGCCACTCCTGCATCGAGCGATCCGACGCGGACCATCGGGCCAGGCTCGTCTCGACGTCGACGAGCGCCGTCAGCATGGCCTTCTCGTATTCGGCCATCGCTTCCTGCGCGCGCGCATCCTGCACCGCGACGTTGGCGCGAATCCGGCCACCGTCGAGGATGGGCAGCGTCACCGACACGCCATAGCCGACGGCCACGCGAGGCGCGGCGCCATCGCCGACCGCGGCCAGCCTTTCCTTCGTCCCTGCCCACTCGATCTGGAGGCGCGGATAGACCTCTTTCCGGGCGGCGCCGGCACGGGCGAGCGCGGCGTCGAGTGCACGCGCCTGACGCTGCACGTCGGGCCTGCGCTCGAGCAGCGTGGCGGGCAACACCGTCGCGGGCGGCACGGGCAGTGCGGCCGGCACGGTGTGCGCGCCGAGCTCGGGCGCCTGGGGGCTGCCGACGAGCAGCGCGAGCTGATGCAAGCGCACCCGGTGTTCGCCGTCGAGCTGGGCAAGCGACGCCTGTTCCTGCGCCAGCTCGGCACGCCAGCGTTCGACATCCAGCGCCGTTACCTGGCCTGCGGCGAATTTGCGCGCCGCCACGGCCGCCTGCCTTTGCGCAACCTCGAGCGCTTCGCGCTTGAGCGCGGAGCGCCGCTCCAGCGTGCGCAATTCGAAGTAGGCGGTACTGACGTCCGCGGCCAGCGCGATGCGGGCCGCGCGGAGCGCCTCGCGAGCGACATCGCTGTCGGACCGTGCGGCGTCCACCAGCAATGCACCGCGCCCGAACAGATCGACTTCCCACGAGGCACGCAAGCCGACGCCGCTGCGCTCCGCACGCGGATCGACGCTGTTTTCGCGCCCGCGCTCGCCGCGCGCCATCGCATCCAGCCGCGGACGGCGCTCCGCCTCGGCGCTGTCGCCGAGCGCGCGCGCCTGCGCGAGGCGCGCCGCGGCGACCTTCAGGTCACGATTGGCGTCGAGCGCGCTGTCCACCAGTCGATCGAGCACCGGATCGCCAAAATCCCGCCACCACATGTCGCCGACGGCGCCCTGGCTCCCGGGGGACGTTTCGGCCCATTGCGAGGGCGCCGCAACGGCGGGCGTCGTGGCCACGTGGCTGGGCGGGGCGGTTGCACAGCCGCCGAGGGCGAGTGTCGCGGCAACGGCAAGACAGGTCAGCACTCGGTGCGCGGAAACGGGGCGGGAAACAACGGTCGTCATGGGTTTGCCTTGAGTCTTGACATGGAGTTCGCGAAACTATACTGTACGTATAGTTAAGTTTCAATCCCAAGGAGATGCACCATGTCGACTTCCGAGCGACGAGCCGGCCGCACCAGTTCACGCGACCGTCTTCTCGATGCCGCGGCCGAGCTCGTGGCCAGCCAGGGTATCCAGAACCTGACCATTGAAGCCGTGGCCGCTGCCGCGAAGGTCACGAAAGCGGGCCTTGTCTACCATTTCAAAACGCGCGACGACTTGCTGGCTGCGCTGATCGAGCGGGTGGTCGGCGAACTGGACATGCTGGACCTGCGGGCGCAGGAGGCACGTGATGCGCGTGAGGCGGACGATTCCGCGAAGCCGTTGAAGTCGTCGATGGCCGAGCTGTCGAAGCTGACCTTCGACATGCCGGAAGACCGCCGCCTGCTGCTGGCCAACCTGCTGGCCGCCACGTCGTTGTATCCGCATCTGGCCGGTCCCGTGCGGGATTTCTTCTCGCGCAGCTATGCACGGGTTGCGCAAAGCGGCCCCGATGCAGGGCAGGTGCTCGCGCTGGTCGTCGCCCTCGACGGCATCGCCCTGCTCGAAGTGCTCAACCTGCACCGGTTCACGCCCGAGCAGCGCCAAGTGTTGCGCGACACGCTGGAAAGCGCGATTCGCAAGCTTCCCTGAGCTCCCTCATTCATTTCGAAGGTTTTACGATGCATTCCCGTTCCATGCCTCAAGCGGGCAGGCTGGTACTCTGCGCGCTCGTCTCGGCAACGCTGCTGTCGGCATGTCAGCCATCCGCCGCACCGGTTGCCGACGTACCGCGGCCCGTCAAGGTCGAAGTGGCCGGCGGTGCCGGCCAGGCACATGCCGACACCTTCGTCGCGACGCTTCGTGCGCGCCAGCGCACCGACCTCGGCTTCGAGTCGTCGGGCCGCGTCGTCGCGATGCTGGTCGACGTGGGCGATCGCGTTCGGGCCGGGCAGGTGCTCGCCCGACTGGACGAGTCGCCGGCACGCTGGCGGCTCGACAAGGCGACGGCCGATCGTGCCGCCGCCGCCGCGACCCTGGCCGAGCGTCGCACCCACCTGCGTCAGCAGGAGGAACTCGCCCGCGACGGCATCATTTCCGCGCCCGCGTTACAGGCCGCACAGGCGTCGCATCAGCAGGCCGCGAGCCAGCTGGGCGTCGCGGAGGCCGCGGTGGCGAGCGCCCGGCGCGATCTCGCGTTCACGCGCATCACGGCCCCGTTCGACGGCGAAATCGTCGCACGTCAGGTCCAGCCGTTCGTGGATGTCGCCGCAGGCCAGCGCGTGCTGCAGATGGAGGCCGGCCGCGCGCTGGAAGCCGTCGTGATGCTGCCGGACACGATCGCCGCGACGCTTGCACCCGGCGCCGAAGCCCACGCGGTCAGCGGCACGGATCGCGTGACGCTGACCATGGAACGGCTGTCCGGCCGGAGCGACAACGGCTCGCTGGTGCAAGCCATCTTCCGGGTCCAGGGCGCCCCTTCCGGGCTGCGCAGCGGCGGCGTGCTGTCCGTCGCGCTGCCGCGCGGCGACGCGCATGACATCACGCTGCCGGCGGCGGCCGTCATGGCCGGCACGGAAGCCGGCCGAGGCAGCGTCTTCGTCATCGACGGGGCCAGCCAGACGCTGAAGCGTCGCGCGATCCGCACGGACGGTCAGTTGCTTCCGGGCGGGCGCGTCGCCGTGACGCAAGGCCTGCGCGCCGGCGAGCAGGTGGTGGTCGCGGGGACGGCCGTCCTGAACGAGGGCCAGTCCGTCGTCACGTATCGGGCGCAGACCCTTCTGCAGGGAGCGCGCTCGTGAAGCTGACCCAGGCCGCACTCAATTCCAGCCGGCTCACCTTCTTTGTCGCGCTGCTGATTCTCGTGACCGGCGCGTTCACCTTCCTGACGTTCCCGTCCCAGGAGGAACCTTCCACGACCGTTCGCGACGCGCTGGTGTTCGTCGCGAACCCCGGCGTGCCGGCCGAGCGGATGGAGCAGTTCGTCGCCCGGCCGCTGGAAGAGCGCCTGCGTCAGTTGAACGAACTGAAGCACGTCACGAGCACCGTGCGCGACGGCAGCGTGATCCTCCAGGTTTCGTTGCGTGAAGACGTGCATGCACTGATGCCGGTGTTGCAGCGCATGCGCGCCAAGGTCGACGAAGCGGTGCCGCTGTTCCCGGCCGGCACGCTGCCTCCGCAGATCGACGACGACTTCGGTCGCGTGGCGATCGCGTCCATCGCGGTGACCGCGCCGGGGTTTTCGATGAGCGAGATGCGCGAACCGCTGAAGCTGCTGCGCGAAGGGCTGTACCGCGTGCCCGGCGTGCAGGGCGTCAGCTTTCATGGGCTGCAGGAGGAGCGCGTCTATATCGAATTCGACCGGGCCAGAATGGCGGGGCTGCATTTGTCCACCGCGTCGGTCATGCAACAGCTGCAGAAGCAGAACGTGGTGCAGTCCGGCGGTCGGCTCGTGGTGTCGGGCCTGAACAGCGCGGTCGTCAGCTCCGGCGAAATCCGCTCGCTGCAGGCGCTGCAGGATTTCACGCTCACCGTGCCGCCGGCCGGCGCGCGCGCGGAAGCCGCGCCGGACACCGTGCGCCTGGGCGACATCGCCCAGGTGGAGGTCCGGCCCGTCGACCCGCCCGAGTCCGCGGCGATCTACCGCGGCGAAGACGCGGTCGTTCTCGGCGTCTCGATGCGCAAAGGCCAGAACGTGAAGGCGGTCGGCCAGGCGTTGCGCGCGCGTCTGGACGAATTGAAGCAGCAGTTGCCCGCCGGTTTTTCGCTCGACTACGTGACCTTCCAGGCGGACGTGGTCGAGCGGGAAATGGGCCGCATGAACCAGGTGATGATCGAGACGATCGTGATCGTGATGATCGTCGTCGTGCTGTTCCTCGGCTGGCGCGCCGGCGTCGTGGTGGGCGGCATCGTGCCGCTGACCATCCTGGCCACGCTGCTCGTGATGCGCTCGCTGGGCATCGAACTGCACATCGTGTCGATGGCCGCGATCATCATCGCGCTCGGCTTGCTGGTCGACAACGGCATCGTGATCGCGGAGGACGTCGAACGCCGCCTCGCCGCGGGCGAGGAGCGCCGTCACGCGTGCATCGAGGCAGGCCGTACGCTCGCGATCCCGCTGTTGACGTCATCGCTGGTCATCATCTTCGCGTTCTCGCCGTTCTTCTTCGGCGACACCGCCACCAACGAATACCTGCGCCCGCTCGTGGTCGTGCTCACGCTGTCGCTGCTCGGGTCGTGGCTGCTCTGTCTGACGGTGACGCCGCTGCTCTGCTATTTCTTCCTGAAATCCGGCCATCACGGCGGCGGCGATGCGCACGGGCACGATGCCGACGCGACGGTCAAGCAAAGCCGCTTCTACGGTGCGTATGCGCGCCTGATTCGACGCGTCCTCGATCACAAGGGGCGGTTCCTGGTCGTGATGACCGCGTTGCTGATCGGTGCGCTCGCGATTCTGGCCACGCGTCCGGCCGGGTTCCTGCCGGCTTCCGACCGGCCGCAGTTCCAGGTCGAACTCGAGCTGCAGCCCGGGAGCGATGCGCGGCTCACGCGCGACGTGGTCCGCGACCTGAGCCGTTGGCTCGACGATCGCAAGCGCAATCCCGAGGTGACGACCAGCATCGGCTATGTCGCCGACGGCGGCCCGCGTGTCGTCCTGGTGCTGAATCCGCCGCTGCCTGCGTCGCATATCGGCTACGTCACGGTCAGCGTCGCGAAGCCGCAGGATCTCGACGCCGTGATCGCCCGAACCCAGGCGTGGATGACGCAACACCATCCCGAGGTGCGAACCGATGCGAAACGCTTCTCGCGCAGCGCCCACGACGCGGGCACGGTGGCGTATCGCGTGTCCGGCCCCGACGAGGCCGTGCTGCGCGAGATCGGCCGCAAGATTCAGGCAGCGTTGCATACCCAGCCGGGCATCGTGCAGATCCACGACGACTGGGGGCCGCGCGTGCCGCGTGTCGACGTCGAGATCGACCAGAACAAGGCACGGCGCCTGGGCGTCAGCAGCGAGGACATCTCCACGGCGCTGGCCACGCGCTATACCGGCGTCAACGTGTCGGTGTTGCGAGACGGCGATACGCTGGTGCCGCTGGTCGTGCGCGGTGCGCAAGCCGAGCGCACGCGGCCCGAAGATCTCGCCAATACGCTGATCCATCCGGCTGCGGGCGGCGCGCCGGTTCCGCTGTCCGCGGTCGCGACGGTCACGTTGAATACCGAGCCGTCGACGATTCGACGCCGCGACCTGATGCGCACGCTCACCGTGAAGGGCCGCAATACCCACGGCACCGCGCAGCAGGCGGTCGATCAGCTCGCGCCGGCCATCGGCCGGATCGCGTTGCCGCCGGGGTACCGGATCGAGCTGGGCGCCGAAATCGAGGAGTCCGCCGAGGCCAACGTGGCGCTCGGCGAGTATCTGCCGCATGCGGTGGTCGCGATGCTGGTGCTGTTCATCTGGCAGTTCGGCTCGTTCCGCAAGCTGCTGCTGATCGTCGGGATCATTCCGTTCGCGATGATCGGCGTCGGGCCCGCGCTGATCATCGCCCGCGAACCGTTGGGCTTCATGGCGAACTTCGGCCTGCTGTCGCTGGCCGGGATCATCGTCAACAACGCGGTGCTGCTGCTGGAGCGTATCGAGGTCGAACTGGCGGCCGGCAAGTCGCGCCGCGAAGCGGTCGTCGCGGCGGCCGTGGCGCGCCTGCGGCCGATCGTGATGACCAAGCTGACCTGCATCGCCGGCCTGATTCCGCTGCTGCTGTTCGCCGGCACGCTGTGGACCGGCATGGCCGTCACCATCATGGGCGGGCTGCTGCTCGGCACGTTGATCACGCTCGGCATGGTGCCGGTGCTGTATGAACTGCTGTTCAGCGACAGGCTGTCCGGCTGGAGCCGGAAGTTCTTCGGTTCCGGCGCTGTCGATGCGCCCGGGAAATGTTGAAACGGGTCGCCTGACCCTTTAGCGCCCGTCGATGCGGGCGCCTTGGAAACCCGGGTGCGACCAACAGCACGAGGTCCTCCCGGTGGCTGGCGGTTGCCGGCCGTTTATGAACGAGGTCGCGAGACCTGCCTCTTTTTTTGAATGGAGCTTCACGAATGAACAAGACGTTGATCGCTGCAGCAGTTGCAGTATCGTTCTCCACCGTCGCACACGCGCAAAGCAGCGTCTCGCTGTACGGCGTGCTGGACGCAGGCCTGACCTATCAAAGCAACGTCCAGACCGCATCAGGCCAAGGCAAGTCACGCTTCTCGATGGGTTCGGGCATTGACCAGAGCCGCTTCGGCCTGCGTGGCTCGGAAGACCTGGGTGGCGGCCTGAAGGCAATCTTCACGTTGGAAAGCGGTTTCAACCTCGGTAACGGCAAGTTCGCGAACGGCAACGGCGGCGTGTTCAACCGCCAGGCATTCGTCGGCCTGTCGAGCCAGTACGGTACGGTGACGCTGGGTAAGCAATACGACGCGACGCAAGACTACCTGGCGCCGCTGACGGCAACGGGCTCGTGGGGCGGCACGTACTTCGCACATCCGCTGAACAACGACCGCCTGAGCACGAACGGCGACGTCGCGCTGAACAACACGATCAAGTACACGAGCGTGAACTATGCCGGCCTGCAATTCGGCGGCACGTACTCTTTCTCGAACAGCACGAACTTTGCGAACAACCGCGCATACAGCGCCGGCGTGTCGTACCAGTTTGAAGGCCTGAAGCTGGGTGCGGCGTACTCGCAAGCGAACAACGCAGGCCTGTCCACGTCGGGCGCGGTGAACCCGACCGTCGATACGAACGGCAACGCATTCGGCATTCAGGGCCGCAGCCGCACGTATGGCATCGCGGCAACGTATGCATTTGGCCCGGCACTGGTTGGCGCGGCATGGACGCAATCACGCCTCGACAACCAGACGAACGGTGCCGGTACGCTGCGCGCCGACAACTACGAAGTCAATGCGAAGTACAACCTGACGGCGGCGCTCGGCCTGGGCGCAGCCTATACGTATACGAATGCGAAACTGAACGGTAACAGCGCGCACTGGAATCAGTTCGGCGTGCAAGCCGATTACTTCCTGTCGAAGCGTACGGACGTCTACGCTCAGATGGTGTACCAGCGCGGTACGAAGGGCGCCGGTTTGGGTTCGTCGATCTACAACGGCGATATCAACGCGTTCCCGAGCTCGAAGGTCAGCCAGACTGCCGCAACGGTCGGCCTGCGTCACCGCTTCTAAGCGTCACGGCGGTCGTCCTGCATGGGCTGAATAAATGTACACGATGTGCGTTTTGACGGTAGCCACGCGCAACCTCGACGAACTTCGACACCGATGGCCCGGGCTTCGGTTCGAGTGTGGCATCGACAAGTCCCGTGTCGCAGCCTCGTGCAACTACCAAGTTGCTGCAAGCTTCCCTGTATGGTCAAATGACCATATCAATTGACCAATTTCAGCGTCCCCCCTGACTCGGAAGTCGCGTCTCGGGGGGGGCATGAGTTTGCCTGCCCGGCAGGGTGCGATGAAGGCGAAACAAGCAGGATGGTGGCCGTCGCCCGTCAACTGTCTGCCGACGACGTGATCCACGGCGTCGCTGACTGGCGGTCGACCACGCAGCCCTATCGTTGCGACGAGGGATGAGTCTCGCGGGTTCGAGGCGTCCCGGCATATTCACGCGCGTGATGAGGAGATTGGCGTCGCGCGATTATTCAAACGGGACAGAGGAGATTGGGTATGGAAAGGATCTGGCTTGATGCCTATCCGCCGGGTGTTCCGGCAGAGATTGATTCCAGCGCGTATCGAAACATCAGTGCATTGATCGAACAAAGCTTCAGCCGGTTTCGCGCGAATCCGGCGTTTGCGTGCGATGGCAAGCAGATCACCTATGGTGAACTCGACAGCATGTCCGCGGCACTGGCCGCGTGGCTGCAGTCACGCGGCCTCGAGCGGGGTGCGCGGGTTGCCATCATGATGCCGAATGTGTTGCAGTACCCGATCTCGATTTGTGCAGTCCTGCGCGCCGGCTACGTTGTCGTCAACGTCAACCCGCTCTATACACCCCGCGAGCTGCAACACCAGCTGAATGACAGTGGCGCGGAGGCGATCGTCATTCTCGACGGCTGCACGGCAACGCTGGATGCAATCCTTGCGCACACGCAGGTGCAGCATGTTCTGGTGGCCGCGCAGGGCAACGCTTCCGGCGCGGAACAGACGCCGAGCCCGTATGAGGCATTTGACGATGCGATCGAGGAGGGACGTCGGGGCACATTCGTACCGGCTTCCCGGTCGCCGGACGATGTCGCCTTTCTCCAATATACGGGCGGGACAACCGGCGTGTCGAAAGGCGCGACGCTGTTGCATCGGAACATCGTCGCGAATGTACTGCAGACGGACGTCTGGCTCAAACCCGCTCGCGACTGGCGCCCGGACGTGACGCAGTTCATCACGGTGGCCGCACTTCCGATCTATCACATCTTTGCGCTCAACGTCTGCTGCCTGTTGACGATGCACACGGGTGGGCTCTGCATACTGGTGCCGAATCCGCGGGATATCGGCGGGATGATCGAGTCGCTCGCCGGATACAAGATCACGAGCTTTCCGGGCGTCAACACGCTCTTCAACGCGATGCTCCATCATCCCGACTTCTCGCGCCTCGATTTCTCCAATCTGCTGCTGGCCAACGGCGGCGGGATGGCCACGCAGGAAGCCGTCGCCAGGCGCTGGAAGGCGATGACCGGCGCGCCGATCATCGACGGATACGGGCTGTCCGAGACATCACCTTGCGTCGCGATCAATCCCGTGGCCGATGGCGAGTTCAACGGCACGATCGGCCTGCCGTTGCCCTCCACGGAAGTGTCGATCCGGGACGACGACGGCAACGAATTGCCGCCCGGCGCAGCCGGAGAGCTGTGCATTCGTGGCCCGCAGGTGATGGCGGGTTACTGGCAGCGGCCGGACGAGACCGCGAAGGTGATGACCGCGGACGGCTTCTTCAGATCGGGTGACATTGCGTCGATCTCCGAAGCGGGCTTCGTGCGAATCGTCGACCGCAAGAAGGACATGATTCTCGTGTCCGGTTTCAACGTCTACCCGAACGAGATCGAAGAGGTCGTCGCCAACCACCCCGGCGTATACGAGGTCGCGGCGATCGGCGTGCCCGACGAGCATTCCGGAGAGGCCGTCAAGCTGTTCGTGGTCAGGAAAGATCCGGCGCTCACGTTCGAAGACCTGATGGCGTTCTGTAAAGGCCAGCTGACGGGTTACAAGCGCCCGAAAAGCATCGAGTTTCGCGACAGCCTGCCAAAGAGCAACGTCGGGAAGATCCTTCGGCGCGAGTTGCGGGTGTCGAACCATTGACGTGATCGACCGAGGTGATGCCGGAAGGTCGAGCGGCCGGCATCACCCGTCTCCTGACCGGCACGCGCATGGCAGCACGGAAAAGGTCCGTCGCGCGCCGCGCGCCTGGTGCGGTGGCGCATCAGGCGCGCATGCGACACAAGGTCCTCTCAAGCATCCGCGGAAAGGTAGGCAGGGCCCGCAAGAGCGGGGCTGCCGCCCCATTCGTGTTGCGGGTAAAGACACGTTCCGTCAGACGACTTCGAACAAGCCGGCCGCACCCATGCCGCCCCCCACGCACATCGATACGACGACGTAGCGCGCGCCGCGTCGCTTGCCTTCGATCAGTGCGTGTCCAACCAGGCGGGCGCCCGTCATCCCGTACGGATGGCCGATCGAAATGCTGCCGCCGTTGACGTTGTATCGGGCCGGATCGATTCCCAGCTTGTCGCGACAGTACAGCACCTGGCAGGCAAATGCCTCGTTGAGCTCCCACAGTCCGATGTCGTCGACCGTCAGACCATGAAGCTTCAGGAGTTTGGGGATCGCGTAGAGGGGGCCGATGCCCATCTCCTCGGGCGCATTGCCTACGACGGTCATGCCGCGATAGATGCCCAGGGGCGTTGCGCCGATCTGTTCGGCGGTCTTGCCGTTCATCAGCACGCAGGCGCTTGCACCGTCCGACAGCTGGCTGGCGTTCCCGGCGGTCACCACGCCACCGTCGACCACCGGTGCGAGCGCGGCAAGCGATTCGAGCGTCGTGCCGGGACGATTGCCCTCATCCTGCGTGAGCGTGACCTCCCTCCGCCACGTTTCGCCGGTCGCCTTGTCGACGACCAGCATCTGTGTCGTGATCGGGACGATTTCGTCCGAGAAGCGGCCTTCCTTTTGTGCGGCGGCAGTGCGCAGCTGGGAATCGAGCGCGTACTGATCCTGCACGTCCCGAGCGATCCCGTACTTGCGGGAAACGAACTCGGCGGTCTCGAGCATCGGCATGTAGGCGGCGGGCTGCACGGCCAGCACGTTGGGATCCTGGTCGGCACGCGTCCACTCGAAGTAGCGCGTCTGTACCGCCGAGATGTTTTCCTGGCCGCCCGCGACCACCACCTGCATCCCGTCGCACATGATCTGTTTGGCGGCCGTGGCGATCGCCATCAGGCCCGACGCACATTGCCGGTCAAGCGTTTGCGCGCCGACCGAAGCAGGCAGCCCGGCCGCCAGCACACCTTGTCGGGCGACATTGTTGCCGGCGGTACCCGCGTTGAGCACCGAACCGATGACGGCGTCCTCGATGCGATCCGGTTCGATCCCGGCGCGCAGCACGGCATGCCGGATGGCGTGACCGAGCAGGGTGGGCGAGTGCGTGAGGTTGAATGCGCCGCGATAGGCCTTGCCGATCGGCGTGCGCGCGGTGGAAACGATGACGGCATCAATCATATGACATCCTCATGAATTAAACGAAAGCAACGGAATGGAGGGTTCGCGCACGGATTAGAACCAGTGCTCCGGCATCGTCAGGGGCGTGGTTTCCACGGGATTGAGCACCGCCAGCCACGCGGCCACCTTGGGCATTTCCCACCCGAAGAAGTAGTCGCACGCGGCGAGCTTGCCGCGATGGAAGTCGCTTCCGGCGGGGCCGCTCGCGAGCGTGTTGGCCACGATCGCCTGATCGAGCCAAAGCCAGCCGACGACGACATGGCCAAATGCTTCGAGGTAGGCCGCCGCATTCGCCAGCTGGCGCTCCGGGTCGTCGAGCCGGTGCAACTCGGCGGTGACGAGTCGGATGCGCTCCCACGTGCATTCGAGCGTGCCGGCATGGTCATGGAGCGAACGGATCGACCGTGCGTTGAATACCGTCGCGGCGATTTTCCGGTCGAGCGCATTCATCGCGGCGCCGCCGTTTGCACGCGTCTTTCGACCCAGCAGGTCGAGCGCCTGGATGCCGAATGTGCCTTCGTGTATCGGGTTGAGCCGATTGTCGCGATAGAACTGCTCGACGTTGTATTCGCGCGTGTAACCGTAGCCGCCATGAACCTGAATGGCGAGATCGTTGGCGACGAGACCCCATTGGGACGACCAGCTCTTGACGACGGGGGTGAGCAGGTCAAGCAGGCCGTGCGCTTCTTCGCGATCGTTGGCGTCTTCTTGCGAATGCATTTCGTCGCTCAGTCGGGACGCATACAGACACAGCGCGAGTGCACCGGATACATAGGCCTTTTGCGCGAGCAGCATGCGCCGGACATCGGCATGACGAATGATGGGGACCTGTTCCGACGAGGGCGATCGGTCTCCGCGTGTCCGGCCCTGCAGGCGCGTCATCGCATAATCCAGCGAGTGAAGGTAGCCGGTATAGCCGATCGCGGCGGCGCTGAGGCCGACCGAGATACGCGCCTCGTTCATCATGTGGAACATGTAGGCCAGCCCTTTGCCGGGCTCGCCGACGATTTCCCCGATGGCGCCCGCTTCGCCTTCCGGGCGGTAGCGACCCTCACCAAAGTTCAGCAGGCAATTGACCGTGCCGCGGTACCCCATCTTGTGATTGATGCCGGCGAGTACGACATCGTTTCGCTCGCCAGGCAGCCCGTCGGCGTTGATCAACTTGCGCGGGACGGTGAAGAGCGATATCCCTTGAACGCCCGGAGGAAGTTGGCCGTTTTCATCGGGAATCTTGGCCAATACCAGGTGGACGATGTTCTCGGCAATCTCGTGATCGCCGCCGGAGATCCACATCTTGTTGCCGAACAGGCGGTAGCGGCCGTCCCGGCCCGGAACCGCGCGCGTGCGGATATCGGCAAGACTCGACCCGGCTTGCGGCTCCGACAGGCACATCGTGCCGAAGCATCGCCCTTCCGCCATGGCCTTGACGTAGGGCTCGACCCGGTCGCGCTCGCCGTGGGCCATCAGCAAATTGGCGTTGGCGATCGTGAGAAAGGCGTAGCCCGCGGTTCCCGGATTGGCTGCCAGCAAATACGCCATGCCGGCCCGCTCCACGGTGCTGGGCAGGCTCATGCCGTTCCACTCGTTGGGGAACGATGCGCTGATCAGGCCGGCGGCCGCAAACGCACGCAATGCGACCCCCACTTCCGGGTTGAGGGTGACGCGTTCTCCGTCGAATGCGGGTTCGTTACTGTCGTTCTTCTTGTTGTGCGGTTTGAAGAGATCCGTGGCAAGCGATTCGTACACATCCAGCACGGAGGTGTAGTCGAAGCGGTCCTGCCCGGCAAATCGTGGCCGGCGCGTAAGCGATTCGACCTGCAGCCAGTCGAAAAGAATGAACTCCACGTCGCGGCGGGAGAGGGTGAGTTCGCTAGTCATGGCATCGAGTGAGTGGGGGTCTGGTGTCTTGGCACGATTTCGAATCGCTTCAATAAATTCTGGAATGCGAAATGATGGGTTCGAAGCGATCGAGCCGGGAAACGCTGAAGGACGTCATGGGGTGATCGGCATCGTCCATTCCGCCACGACATCGGGGTGATCGATCACGCATATCCGGAGGCGGCATGCATGGAGCGATTCGCGTGGTTTCCAGGGGACGGCATATCCATACCAATGTTGATCAAATGACCAAGTCATGTGGCCGATGAAGTTAGCATGATGTTCATCGACGGTCGATCGTGGTTAACCCGTTGCTTTCCGAAGCGTGCCGTCATTGAAAGACGTGGGGTCGATTCGACGCAGTCATGCGGTGTGTGATCAATCCCTGGTTCCGGTCGAGTTCCGACCGGAACCAGGGTGAAGGACGCAAGGAAAACGGAGCGCAGGCCGGGATCGAAGCACGTGTCGCATCCGTTCCGGCAAGCGGCGGCGGGGCAGGTCAGCTGTCTGCCGCAACCGGACGTGGCAGGATCCCGTCACCGTCATGCAAACACGTCGGCAACATATCTGCCATGCTCCCGCTCCATCGTGTCGATCCACGCGCTGGCGCTTTCATCGTTCGCTCCCGTCGCCTCCTGATAAATGCGGGCAAGCGTGGCGCGTACGGCAGGCGCCATATTCTTTCCATCCCCGCAGACGAAGACGGTGGCGCCTTGCGCAAACAATGCGGCGATCTTCTCGCGCTCCAGCCAGACTTTGTCTTGAACGAACCGGGCACCTTCCTCCGGGCGGTTCGAGTAAGCGGGCATCACTTCGACCACACCGCGTCGTGCCCATTCGTCGAGTTCGTCGCGATAAAGAAAGTCGACGTCGGGATCATCGATACCGAAGAAGAGCAACGACTTGCCGACGTTTGCCCCCTGCTGTTGCTGCAGTGCGCGCTCTTGCAAGAAGCCGCGGAATGGGGCGATACCGGAACCGGCGCAGATCAGGATCATCGGAAGACCGGTTTCGGCGGGGGGGCGAAAGTGTGCGTTCGATGGCCTGACTGCAACGGACAGGCTGTCCCCGGTGTCGAGTCGCGCGAGATACGACGACGCCACCCCTTCATGGCGACCATTGCCGGAGAGCGCCGGTGCATCGACCACGGCTACCGTCAGCGTGACATGGTCTGCTTTCCAGAGCGGGGAAGACGAGATCGAATACTGGCGTGCTTTCAGCGCGGGCAGCATATCGAGGAACTTGTCGAGCGGCAGATCGACGGATCCGAAGCGTTCGAGCAGATCCATGACGGTTGTCCGTTTTCCCAGGATCTCGCCTTCGAAATCGTCGGCGCTCAGGCGCTCGAGCTCGACCTTCTCGGGAGGGCAACGCGTGGCGGCGGCCAGGGAGGCGACGTGTGATCGGGTGGCGGGAACGGCGAGTTCGACATAGCTCGAGAACAGGTCACCGCAACTGATGGGCTGGCCGAGCGGAAGGCGCGGATTGCTAGACGTGCCTTCAATCACCACCTGCGTGTCCCAGCTCACGCGAAACCGGCGCAAGACGCGATCGACGTTGTTTTTCGAGTTGCGCGGCAGAACGGCCAGGTAATCTCCCGATCGATACGTCATCGCTTCCGGCAGTTTCAGTTCGATATGCTTTTTGGAGCGGCTGCCGGCCACGCTGATATCGACCAGTTCCCTGTTGTCGACGATGGACGCATGCGCCATGTCGCCGAAGTTCAGCAATTTTTCACGGGTATTCTCGGCGAAACTGACTTTCAGCGCGGTATCGCCATGCTGCACGGTCGAGATTTCCTTCCCGGCGCTGATTGCAAAGCGACTCCACATTTCGGTGTACCAACGGTCGAATTCACCAAAGAAGTCGCCACCGGAATCGAGCTCGCCCCGGAAGTGCACTCTCGTGGCGCCGGCCTTCTCGAGCGCTTCATCGACTCGCTTGGGAATCGCCTGGTAGGTCCGTGCCCATTGTTTGTTGCCGCACCCGAGCACCGAAAAATGGACACCGTCCAGCGCGCCTTCGCCGAGTGCCTCGACATACGGGACAAATGATCGGGCGTTGTCCGGCGGCTGTCCTTCATAGGAAGCGGTGACGATCACGATGGCCGGATATCCATCGAGTTTTCCGGCGAAGTCGTCGAGCGGAGCGCACGTCGCGTGAAACCCGTGACGACTCGCATCCCCTGCAATGCGTCGTGCGAAGGATTCGGCGGAACCCGTATTTCCCCCGAAGAGGACGAGCATGGTCGACACGTCTTCGCCGGACGGGATCGACTGAACCGGGGCGACGCTCGGGCCTCGAGCGCTCGAGCGGGCGTGAACGGCCGTATCGGGCACTTTGAGCGTGCCTCGGGCCCGCGGTTTCACGTTCACCCGGAAACCGGTCGGCTTCAGCGTAAGCGTTTCGGCGACGTCCAGCTCGTAGTCCGGATCGGCGAAAGAGAAATCGAATCGCTGGAGCAGCATGATCAGGACGAGATGCGCTTCCTGCATCGCAAAAGGGCGGCCGATACAGGCACGGGCCCCATTGCCGAAGGGCTTCCATGAATTGGGCGGGAGTTGCTCCGCATGCTCCGGGGCAAATCGCTCCGGGCGGAACGCCTCGACGTCCTCGCCCCAGACGCTCACATCCCGATGCAACATGGGCGTCAGGATCATGATGATGTCATCGGGAGAAACGGCATATTTCCCGCCGAACGTGGTGTCGGCGAGCGGTTTCACGGCGAATGCCGGCGCGGTCGGCCAGATTCGCAACGTCTCCATGAGGATGTGTTCGATGTAACGCAGTCGTGCGAGATGCTCGATCCGCGGGGTCTCGCTGCCCACCACCTCGTCGACCATGTCCCGTGCTTTTTGCAGGATGTCCGGGTTCTTGAGGAGGAAATAGGTGGCGAAGGACAGGAGCCCGCTGGTCGTTTCATGTCCGGCGATGAGAAAGGTAATCATCTGGAAGACGATGTTCTCGTCATCGAGTTTTTCTCCCGTCACCGGATCGACGCCGTTCAGCATTCGATCGAGCAGGTCCATCGACGCTTCGTTGACGTGCGGGTGCTTGCGCCGGTCTTCGATCATTTTGATCGCGAGCGATCGCATGACTGCGATGTCCGCGTCGAACTTTCGACTGCGATTGACCATCAGCTTCGACACCAGTTTGGGTCGCAATTCGCGCTTTCCCGCCTCGCTGAGAGTGTTGACCATGGCATCGACAAACGGATGCTGATCTTCACGGTAGAAGCTGTTGAAACGACAATCAAACGCACACAGGGCAATCGTATCGAGCGTCAGTCGCGTCATGTGATCGGACACGTCGACCGGCGTCTCCGGGCCGAACCGCTCCCAATGGAGAAACATCTGGTCGGCGATGTCGACCATCTTGTCGAACATCGACCAGATACTGAGCGGGCCGAACGCCTGCATCAGTACACGATGCGCCTTGGCCCAGTTCGGTTCGTCCCCGAATGCCGTAAATAACCCGTCGCCGATCGCCGGTCTGAGTTCGAGCAGCGACTGGTGCACGCACTTCTGAAATCGGCTTTCGTCGCACACCTCATTCACCAGTGTTTGCCCGCTGACAACGTAGTAACCTTGCCCGAACACCTCGAACCAGTAGACCGGCCCGTACTTGCGCGCGAGATCCATCATCTTGGCAAGTGGCGACGGCCCGAGGACCTCCATCAGATGACCGATGACGGGTTTCAGGGGCGGCTGGGGGACGAGGGATGAGGATTTCATTTCAATAGCCTTTCAGAGGTATGTCGACGCATCACATCTCAATCTATTGAACGAATGTAAAATAGACAAAACCACGTGTCCAGAGCTTTTTATGCCACCTGATGTAAGCCCTAATACCGCCGACCCTCGCTTTCAACGGAGTTACGACGCGCTCGTTCGCGCCATGACCGAACTGCTCGACGACGCGCCGCTGAACACGCTCAGCATTGCTCAGCTGGTGCAGCGCGCGGGTGTCGCGCGTCCCACCTTCTATCAGCACTTTCCCGACCTTCAGTCGGCCGCCCAGCGGGCAGCGCTGGTGAGGCTCGACGACGCGTTTGCGTTCGTCGAGGAGCAGGGCAAGCTGATCAACCCGCCGAATGCCACGTTCATCAGGTCAATGGAGGTGGAAACCGCGCTGATTCTCGAGCATCTGCATGCGCATCAGGCTTTCTATCTGACCGTATTCAACGACGCGGCGACATCGGCGTTTTTCGATGAACTGGTGACATTCGTTTCCGGCCGGATTCTTCCGCCTTATGAAGGCGTCCGTACGGAAGCAGAGCAGGATTGCCTGACGGTGCTCGGCGGGGGATTGGTCTGGACGGCGGTGCACTGGCTTCGCCAGGGCGCCATGCGCGAAACGCCGGAGGCCATGGCGAAGCGCATGGCCCGCACCGCGGCGACGATCCTCGATGCGTTCGGGCTGACGCTCGGGTTCGCGCAGGCGGATTCGGAGTAACGAGAGGGGAAGCGCGGGAAGCGGGCGGGTGGATCGACATGCGCCGCCCGTGTGCCGAATCGACTCGCACCGAACGCGTTGCGCAGGAATGGCATCTTCGGCCGCATCACCAACCGGCAGGTATTGACCGATGCGGGTGATCGCGAAGCTCGGTCGGTGTGGTCTTCACGTCGAAAAGTAGTTTGTAGTGCTTGTTGTGTGCGCGCTGGATACGGAGGTTGATAGCACTGCTTCTGCATTCTCTTCAATCGCCATCGAAGGGGACGGTCGGAGCGCCGTTCCGGCATCGACTCCCGGCACGCGCACCGGCCAAAGTTAAATAAAATGTGACCACTTCCGCCGGCAAAATTTTGCACAATGGCGGCAGCGCGGCCGTTGCCGCGATTCGCCCCCGCGCATCCGGCCAGCCGGACCGGGCCCGAACCGATACCCGGCACCGACGTGCCGCCGCCCAGCGCCATGGACCAACCGAAACGCATCCTGATCGTCGAGGACGACGCCGATATCGCCGATGTACTGAGCCTGCACCTGCGCGACGAGCGCTACGAGGTCGTGCACAGCGCGGACGGCGCCGAGGGGCTGCGCCTGCTCGAGCAGGGCGGCTGGGATGCGCTGATCCTCGACCTGATGCTGCCGGGCGTCGACGGCCTCGAGATCTGCCGGCGCGCGCGCGCGATGACGCGCTACACGCCGATCATCATCACCAGTGCGCGTTCGAGCGAGGTGCACCGGATCCTCGGCCTCGAGCTCGGCGCCGACGACTATCTGGCCAAGCCGTTCTCGGTGCTCGAACTCGTTGCCCGCGTGAAGGCGCTGCTGCGGCGCGTCGATGCGCTCGCGCGCGATTCGCGGATCGACGCGGGCACGCTCGACGTCGCGGGGCTGGCGATCGACCCGATCGCGCGCGAGGCGAGCGTGGACGGCGCGCGCATCGACCTCACGCCGCGCGAATTCGACCTGCTGTATTTCTTCGCGCGGCACCCGGGCAAGGTGTTCTCGCGGATGGACCTGCTCAATGCCGTGTGGGGCTACCAGCACGAAGGCTACGAGCACACGGTCAACACCCACATCAACCGGCTGCGCGCGAAGATCGAGGCCGATCCGGCCGAGCCCGTGCGGATCCTCACCGTGTGGGGCCGCGGCTACAAGCTCGCCGCACCGGGCCAGCGGGACGCATGATGAAGCTCACCCTCACCCAGCGGCTGTCGCTCGTGTTCTCGGTGCTGCTGCTTGCGTGCTCGGGCGCGTCCGCGTGGCTGCAGATCCGCGCGAACGACATGCGCGAGCAGGAAGTCGTGCAGGGGCTGTCGCGCGACCTGGCCGCCAACATCGTCAACAGCGTGACCCACAGCGCGCCGCTGATGGACGCGAACGGGCTGCGCCCGGACGCCGTGCGCACGCTGTTCGGGCAGTTGATGGGCGTGAACCCGAGCGTCGAGGTCTATCTGCTCGACAACGCGGGGCGGATCAAGGGCGACGATGCGCCGCCCGGCCACGTGAAGCGCGAGCGCGTCGATCTCGCGCCCGTGCAGCGCTTCATCGCGGGCGAGCCGCTGCCGATCCTCGGCGACGACCCGCGCAGCCCCGATGCGCGCAAGGTGTTCAGCGCCGCGCCGCTGCAGCTGGCGGGCCAGCCGCCGTCGGGCTACATCTACGTGGTGCTGCTCGGCGAGGCGCACGACCAGCTGGCCGCGCGCGTCGACGCCGGCAATGTGCTGCGCACGACGCTGTGGTCGATGGCGCTGGTCGCGCTGCTCGGCCTGCTCGCGGGTCTCACCGCTTTCAGCTTCATCACGCGTCCGCTGCGCCGGCTGACGGACGCGATGCGCCGCTTCGACGCGAACGGTACGCCCGACACACAGCCGCCGGTGCCGCGCTCGCGGCCGGGCCGGCGCGGCGACGACATCGTCGTGCTCGAATCCGCGTTCGCGCAGATGGCCGACCGGATCGGCGACCAGTGGCGCGCGCTGACGCACCAGGACCAGCAGCGGCGCGAGCTGATCACGAACATCTCGCACGACCTGCGCACGCCGCTCACGTCGCTGCACGGCTACCTGGAGACGCTGTCGCTGAAGTCGGACACGCTCGCCGAGAACGAACGGCGGCGCTACCTGTCGATCGCGCTCGCGCAGAGCGCGAAGGTCGGCCGGCTCGCGCAGGCGCTGTTCGAGCTCGCGCGGCTCGAATCGGGCGGCGTGCAGGCCGAGCGCGAGCCGTTCTCGCTCGTCGATCTCGTGCAGGACGTGTTCCAGAAATTCGAGCTGACCGCGCAGGCGCGCGGCGTCGCGCTGCATGCGCGGATTCCGCCGCGGGTGCCGGTCGTGTCGGCCGATCTCGGGATGATCGAGCGCGTGCTGACCAACCTGCTCGACAACGCGCTGCGGCACACGCCCGCGCACGGCGAGGTCGAGGTCGCGCTGGAGCCGCGCGGCGACCGCGTGCTCGTGACCGTGGCCGATACCGGCGAAGGGATTCCGGCGGCGCGGCGCGAAGGGTTGTTCCAGCGGCCGCAGCGGCCGATGAGCGGCGGCGCGGTGACGAGCGGCGGGCTCGGGCTGCTGATCGTGCACCGGATGCTGGCGCTCAACGGCAGCCATATCCGGCTGGTCGACCGGGCCGGGCGCGGGGCGGTGTTCGAGTTCGCGCTGGCGGTGGCCACGCCCGCGGCCGAGGATGGGCGCTGATCGTCGCCCCTGCAATGCCCGCGTTCAACCGCCGCGCTTGCGCCGCACGTCGTTCGGCGTCATCCCCGTCCAGCGTTTGAACGCGTGGCGGAAACCCACCGCGTCGCTGAAGCCGAGCGTCGATGCGATGTCCTCGGTGCTGAGCGTGGTCGTGCTGAGATAGTCGATCGCGAGCGCCTTGCGCACGCTCGCCAGCAGTTCGCTGTACGACGTGCCTTCGGCTTCGAGCTTGCGGCGCAGCGTGCGCGACGTGATGCACAGGATCGCCGCGATCGCGTCGATGTCCGGAAACTGCCCGGGCGTGCGCGTGAGTTCCTGGTACACGCGCCGCGTGACACCGGCCTGGCTGCGCAATTCGTCGAGCAGGCTCGCGCAATGCGACGACACCTGCGCGGCGGTAATCGGATTCGCGAGCTGCGGCGCGCGCGTGAGCCACGCGGCCGGGTAGCTGAGCACGTGATGCGGCTGGTCGAAGGCGATCGGGCATTCGAGCGCATCGGCCAGCCGCGCCGCGTGCGCCGGCTGCGGCCGCGCGAACTGCGCGCGCGCCGGCACGCACCACGCCCCCATCACGTCCTTGATGATCGTCACGTGCAGCGCGAACTGCATGTCGATCAGGAAACGGTACAGCGGCTCGTCGAGGTCGGGGAGCGCGACTTCGTGCCGGTCGGGAAACTGCCACGACACGATGTCGCCCTGTTCGACCCAGCGGATCGCGAGCATGCCGTTCGCGAGCCGGTGATACTTGACGGCGGATTCGAACGCGTGCGCGAGCGATTCCGAACACAGCATCGCGTAGCCGTACATGCCGTAGCTCGACGCATGCAGCCGGTGGCCGACGCGCACGCCGAGGTCGGTGCCGCCGTAGCAGCCGATCGCATTGCGCGCGGCCGTGAGGAACTGCAGCGGCGACGTGAGCGTGAACGGGTCCGCGACGGCGGCCGGCGTGAGGCCGGTACCGTCGAGCACCGTGGCCGGGTCGAGGCCGGCTTGCGCGGCCACGTCGAGCAGCACGGCCAGCTTGGCCGGCGTGAAGCGCTGCTGGCGCAACGCGTGGGTCGGCTCGGCGTCCGGCAGGCGGGCTGCGCGGGCGGTCGTCGGGGTCAAGAGCGCACTGCGCGGCATGGGAGCATCCTGCGTCCGAATCGATATCGTTGACGGCACGCAATTCTGCTCGGGATCGGTCCCCTGCGCCACAGGGTTCACCCTGATGCGCGTGCGGGTGTGACCCGTGCAGCGGGCTTCGGTGGCACCCATGCCGCCGCAGCCGGCCTGGCGCGTGCCGGCCGGCCAGGTCGGCGGTGTCCGGCGACGTTATCTGGGCAGGTGCGGCCCACCTGTCCGTTTCGATCATCTTTTCGGCCGCCCGGATCATTTTCAAAGTGCGCCGCGCGGGCGATAGTCGCCGGTCAGGCGATGGTCCGCGCTTCTCCGGCGTGCAGGCCGTCGTGCGAACGGCGCGGCCGGCGCGCCGTCCCCCGTGGAGTGAGACATGACGAAGAGACACTGGACCGGGTCATATGGCTCGATCCCCGCCGAGATCGATCCCGATCGCTTTCCTTCCGTAAGCGCGTTGCTGGACGACGCGATGCACCGATTCGCCGATCGCCCGGCGTTCCACTCGTATGGCCGCACGCTGACCTATGCCGACGTCGACCGCCTGTCGACCGCGCTGGCCGCCTATCTGCAGCAGGTCGTGGGCGTGCGCAAGGGCGATCGCGTCGCCGTGATGCTGCCCAACGTGCTCGCGTTTGCGGTCGCGTTCGTCGCGGTCGCGAAGATCGGCGCGATCCAGGTCAACGTGAACCCGCTCTACACGGCGCGCGAGCTCGAGCATCAGCTCAACGACGCGGGCGTCGAGGTCGCGCTGGTGTGCGGCGGGTCGATGGGCACGTTCGCCGAAGTGGTCGGCGGCACGCGCGTGCGCACCGTGCTGAGCGTCGGGCGCGGCGATCTCGGCGTCGTCGACGCGCCGGCCGGGACATGCGACGCGCTGCCGCCCGGTTCAATCCCGCTCGCGCGCGCCATTGCCGCCGGCGAATCGCTCGCGCTCGAACCGGTTGCGCTGGGCGGCGAGGACCTGCTGCTGCTGCAGTACACGGGCGGCACGACCGGCCTGTCGAAGGGCGCGGCGCTGTCGCACCGCAACCTCGTCGCGAACATCGAGCAGTTCGGCGCGATCGTGCCGGCCGCGCGCGAGCCGGGCGAGGAGGTCGTCGTCACGGCGATCCCGATGTATCACATCTTCGCGCTGACGGTGAACTTCCTGTCCTACTTCGCGATCGGCGCGCAGAACTGGCTGATCGCGAACCCGCGCGACATGGACGGCTTCATCGACGTGCTGAAGGCCGCGCGGCCGACGGTGTTCGTCGGCGTGAACACGCTGTACGCGGGGCTCGCCGGCCATCCGCGCCTGACGGAAGTCGACTGGTCGCGGCTGAAGCTGTCGGCCGGCGGCGGCGCGGCCGTGATCGACGTGATCTCGTCGCGCTGGAAGGCCGTGACGGGCAACTTCATCCGCGAGGGCTACGGGCTGTCGGAAACGTCGCCGGTCGTGTCGTTCAACCCGCAGTCGATCGACTCGTTCACGGGCACCACCGGCCTGCCGCTGCCGTCGACCGACGTGAAGCTGCTCGACGACCAGGACAACGAGGTGGCGATCGGCGGCGCGGGCGAGATCTGCGTGAAGGGGCCGCAGGTGATGGGCGGCTACTGGCAGAAACCGGACGCGAATGCGGCCGCGTTCACGGCCGACGGCTATTTCCGTACCGGCGACGTCGGCGTGTTCGACGAAGCCGGTTTCCTGCGGATCGTCGACCGCAAGAAGGACATGATCATCGTGTCGGGCTTCAACGTGTACCCGAACGAGGTGGAAGCGGTCGCGACCGCCGTGCCGGGCGTGGCCGAATGCGCGTGCATCGGCGTGCCGGACGCGCGCACGGGCGAGGCGGTGAAGCTCTTCGTGGTGCTGGCGCAGGACGCCGACGTGACCGAGGAACAACTCGTCGCGCATTGCCGCGAGAGCCTCGCGGCCTACAAGGTGCCGAAGCTGATTCGCTTCGTCGACCGGCTGCCGAAGTCGACCGTCGGCAAGATCCTGCGCCGGGAACTCAGCCGCACCGACTGATGGCGTCGGCGCGCCGACGGCCCGGAAGACCCCGCGCGGGCCGCTCAAGTACAATGCGAGCGGTTCGATCGACGGGGACGCGATGACCGGTTCAGATTCACTTTCCGCCCAGCCCGGGCCCGCGCCCGGGCGTGCGCTGCCGTCGCCGAGCGCGACGGTGCCGATCTCGCTCGTCAACGGCTTCCTCGCGAGCGCGGCCGTGCAGCGCGACGTGGTCGAGCGCTACCTGTGCGGGGCCGGCATTCCGATCGAGCTGCTCGGCGAACCGCATGCGCGCGTGACGGAGGAACAGTTCTCGACGCTGTACCGCACGCTCGCGATCGAACTCGACGACGAGATGCCCGGCATCTTCTCGCGCCCGCTGCGCGGCGGCACGCTGAAGTACCTGTGCCTGAGCCTGCTCGATGCGCGCAACCTCGAAACGGCGCTGCATCGTTTCGGGCAATTCTTCCATATCCTGCTCGACGATTTCTTCGTCGAATCGAAGCGCGACGGTCTCGTCGCGCAGACGGTGCTGCGCCCGAACGACGCCATCGGCCCGATCGGCGCGCTCGGCCAGGAACTGATGCTCAAGCTCGTGCACGGCGTGTGCTCCTGGCTGATCGGGCAGAAGATCCCGCTGCTGCAGATCGAGTTCGCGTGCCCGCGGCCGCGCCATGCGGTCGAGCACCTGTACTTCTTCACCGGCGCCGTGCAGTTCGACTGCGAGCGCACGCTGATGCGCTTCAGCGCGGACTACCTCGACGCGCCGATCCGGCAGAGCAAGCGCAACCTGCGCAAGTTCCTCGCGCGCGCACCGGGCGACTGGATCTTCGAATCGTTCAGCGAACAGCTCGTGTGCCATCGCGTGCGGCAGTACCTGTCGGAAGCATTGCCCGACCTGCCGGTGATCGACCAGGCGGCCGAGCACCTGCATTGCTCGGTGCGCACGCTGAGCCGCCACCTGGCCGCCGAAGGGACGACGTTCCAGGCGCTCAAGGACGAACTGCGGCGCGACATCGCGATCCAGCGGCTGACCGATACGCCCGATACGATCGCGGCGATCGGCGCCGACATCGGCTTCGACGATCCGAGCGCGTTCCATCGCGCGTTCCGGCACTGGACAGGGAGCACGCCGGGCACTTACCGGCGGCGCGCGTAACGCGTCACGCGTCTTGCATCGCTTCAAGGTAGCCGGTTCCCATAACCCGATACCTTCGCGCGCTCCCATGGACGGCTCCCCTGGGCGGGACGTTCTTACGAATCGGCGGGACAGGCAGGGCGGCCGTTGCCGACGCTGCGCACCGTGCTCGCGATCCGCGTGGCGAACTGCTCGATCATGCGCTGTTGCACCCGCACCATGTCCGCGTAGCCGCCGGGTGCCGCTTCGTTGAGCCGCGTGCTGCACGAAATGCGCGTGCCCGGCGCGCCTGGTGTGTCCTGCTGCACGCCGACGACCCAATCCGCTTCGAACTGGGCCATGCTCCCGGGCCACGCATCGAAGCGGCGCACCTGCGTGCGGATGCTCACGACGGTCTGGTTCGACGGACGCGGCAGGCCGGTGACGTTGCGCGCGCCCAGCTGCTCGACGAGCGCCGACGAAAGCGCCGCACGCAGCTCGTCGCCGAGCGGCGCGACCCAGCGTTCGTTGTCGAGTATCCGCGCGGCGCCGGTCCCGCTGCGCACGACCATCTGCTGCTGGTCGAGCTGGGCGGGGATGCCGACCGGCAACACGTTGATCGCCAGCGGCGCGGCGGCGCGCGCGGTGGTCGACGTCGCCGTTGTCGTCGCGGCCGGGGCCGGCGAGACGAGGGTGTAGTAATGCACCGGGTTCGACGCGCAGGCGGTCAGCGCGATGACGGCGCCGGCGCCCAGGGCGATCGTCCTGGCGCGAATCGGGAGGCTCATGGTTGTCGTGGCTCCTGCTGGACAGGCGAGGTGGAAGGGGCGACCGGCGCGATCGGCGCGTGATCGGCGCCGGTGCCCCGGAGCAGCGCGTCGGGACGGCGGCCCAGCATGTCGGTGAGCGTGCGCAATGAGCGCGCGGTACGCTGGACTTCGGTCAGCGTGCTCGTGAGGTTTTCCTGAAGCGGGCCGTCCTCGGCGATGCCCTGGCGCAACGCGCCGAACGTCTGGTTCGCCTGGTCGAGCGCGCGCGTCGTCGACGGCAGCAACTGGCCGTTGACCTGCCTGAGCGTCGCGTCCAGGTTCGTCAGGCTCGAATCGACATGCTTGCCGATCGACGCCAGCGGCAGCTTGTTGATCTTGTCGACGATGTCGGCGAGCTGCTCCGGCAGCTTGTCGAACGTACTCGGCACGGTGGGCAAGGTCAGCGGCGTGGCATTCGCATCGAACGGCACCTTCGGCGCGTTCTTCACGAAATCGAACGAAATGTAGAGCTGCTCCGTCAGCAGGTTGCCGGTACGCGCCTGCGCACGGAGCCCATGTTCGACCAGGCCCGCGAGAAACTGGGCCGCGCGCGGATTGCCGTTGCCTTCGGTCTTCTGCAGCTTCTCGATGACGGGGCCGAGCCGATACGGATAGACCTTGACCATGACGATGGACTGGAAGCGCCGGGTGCCACGGTCGAAGTCGAGCTGGGTCGACACCACCTTGCCCATGTTGACGCCGGAGAATTCCACCGGCGCCCCGACCGCGAGCCCGCGCAACGGCTGCTCGAAACGGAGTCGAATGAGTTGGGATGGGCCGTCCGGGGCCGCCATCGCGGACGTTTCGTTGTCGGCGAGCGTAAACAGGTGGTTTGCACGGGCCGCCGCCCCGTCGCTGTCTTCCGGCGTCGCGAACGCGATGCCGCCGCCCACGATCGTCGCGACCGACTGGGTCTTCAGCTTCAGGCCGTTCGCGTCGAGCGACAGATCCATCCCGCTCGCATTCCAGAAGCGCGTATCGGTCGTCACCAGCCGATCGTACGGCGCATCGATGAACACCTGCAGGTTCATGTCGCGGCGCTGCATGTCGAGCTTGTATGACGCGACGTGGCCGACCATCAAATGGCGGTAATAGACCGGCGAGCCGATATCGAGCGAGCCGAGATCGGTGGCGCGCAGCGCGAAGCTCGTCCCCGGCATGCCGTTGATGACGGTGGGCGGCGTCTCGAGCCCGGTGTAGGCCTTGCGCGATTGCGTCGAGCCGCCCGTGTCCATGCCGATATAGGCGCCGGAGAACAGCGTATCGATGCCCGATACGCCGCTCATGCCGACGCGCGGCCGCACGACCCAGAAGCGCGTGTCGTCGCGAATGAGGTTGAGCGCATTCTTCACGAACGACACCGTCGCGACGACATGCGAACTGTCGTCGCTCAGCGAGATGGCGGTCACGGTGCCGATCACGACGTCCTTGTACTTGACGGGCGTCTTGCCGGCTTCGAGGCCTTGCGCGGTGTTGAACGTGATCGTGATTTCCGGTCCGACGGACAACCACGCGTGGATCACCATCGACAGGCCGATCAATGCCGCGACGAGCGGCACGAGCCAGACGAGCGACAGCCGCAGGCGGTTGCGCGTCACGGGCGGGTCGTGGGGTTCGAGGCCTTGCGGGCCGGATGGAGGATTCATGCTTCTTCGGCGTCCCAAATGAGGCGTGGGTCAAAACTCATCGCTGACAGCATCGTGAGAATGACGACCATGCCGAAAAACAAAATGCCGGCGCGCGGCTCGATCTCGGACAGCGGACCGAACTTCACCAGCGCACAGATGATCGCGACGACCAGCACGTCGAGCATCGACCAGTAGCCGACCAGCTCGACCGCGCGATACAGCACGGCCCGCTCGCGCATGGCCGACACGCTGCGCCGGCCCGTCGTGACGAGCAACGTGCCGAGCGCGAGAAACTTCGTGCACGGCACGACGACGCTCGCGATGAAGATCACCGACGCGATACCGTACGAGCCGGCTTTCCAGAACACCACGACGCCGCTGAGAATCGTCGATTCGCTGTGGCTGCCGAGCAGCGTGGTGCGCATCACCGGCAACAGGTTGGCGGGGAGATAGAGGATCAGGCTGGCGATCAGCAGCGCCCACGCGCGCACGAGGCTGTCCGGGCGACGCGCGTGCAGCGCCGACCCGCAGCGCGGGCAGCGTGCCGCTTCGGCGGCATGCGCGTGCGCATCCTGCGCGGCGCACGCGCGGGTCCGGCAGACGAGGCCGCACGCATGGCACCCGACCATGCCCAGCTGACTGGCGCGCACCGGCAGGCTCACGAGCGGCCTCCGGCGGGTTCCACTGGCACGACCCAGTCCCACAGCCGGCGCGCATCGTGGCCCGCGATCAGCGGGATCAGCACCATCAGCACGGCGGTGGCCCACAAGCCCGCGCCGGGAACGATCTGCATGATGCTGGACAGCTTGATGATGGCGATCAGGATGCCGAGCAATCCGACCTCGATCATGCTCCACGGCCGCAGCGCGACGAGCAGCCGCATCAGCGGGCCGAACGCGGGCGCGCGACGCCCTGCACGGGCGAAGGCCAGCAACCAGATCAGCGTGGCGATCTGCAGGAACGGCACCACCACGATGGCGAGCGCCGTCGGAATCGCGATCGGCGCGGCGTAGCCTTTGGCCAGCGCGAGCGCGGATTGCCACAGCGTGGCTTCGCTGTGCAGCCCCTGCACGCTGATCCGCATGATCGGGCAGAGGTTGGCGATGGCAAACACCACGCCTGCCCCGATCGCCAGCGCGAGCCACCGGTCGATATCGAGCCAGCTCGAGCGAAACAGCACGGCCGAACAGCGCTGGCAACGCGCGACCTCGTGCGGCGCCAGCGCGCGGCGTCGGTAGATGCTGTCGCAATGCTCGCAGGCGATCAGGGCCGGAAACGTGTCCATGGGTGCGTGTTGCTCGCGCATGCGCTCTCGATGATGGGCTTCGCAGTGTGCCGGGCGTCGATGGACGCTTTGGTGCGGTTTGATGGAGAAATGATGGAGCCGCAACGGGCTCGAAGGCGTTGCGTCTCCATCGATGGCGATCGGCTCACGCCTTGGCGGAAATGGCGCGGAGTTCCTCGAGATCGAGGTCGCGCGTCAGTTCGTGCAGCGTGTGCTCGTCGATGTCGCCGGCGCGGTAGAGGCGCATGAGCTCGGCCCGTCCCGCCGCGATCAATTCCAGCACGGTGTCCGAACGCGCAACGAGGTGGGGCTTGTATTCGTCGGCGTGCCGCGCGTAGCGGGCCATGTCCTCGGCCTTGTGCCGGTGAATGTCCAGGAGCATCGGGTGAACGAGTTCGCCTGCCGCGTCGTAGGCCCGTTTTGCCATCAACTCGTACTGCACCTTGGCGATCACGGCCTGCGCCTCGCTCATGCTCAGGCGCGGCTTGTCGCTTTCCGGCGCCGCGAGCCCGGTCCAGCGGATCACGGCGCCGAGCGATTGCCCCTGCACCAGCACGGTGGCGAGGATGACGGCGATGGCAGTGACGAGGATGAAATCGCGCCCCGGGAAACTGTCCGGCAGGCTGGCGGCGAGCGCCAGGGTGATCACCCCTCGCATTCCGGCCCAGCTCAATACCGTGGCATCGGCCAGCCCGAGCGGATGGAAGCGGGTCACGCCCAGCTTCCGCAGCACGACGAGCGCGCCGTCCGACACATACACCCACGCAAACCGCGCGAGGATGACGGCCAGCACGACGATCAGCACCGGGACGCCCATCTCCGCGAGCATCGAGTCGAGCCCGTCGCCCCGCTGGATCAACTCATGCAGCGAGGATCCGATGATCAGGAACACGAACGCCTCGAGAATGAAGATCGTGACGGACCAGAAGCCGGTACCGTACAGGCGTGCCGACGCGCCGAGCACGCGGTGCTGGAACCAGGCGCAGATGAGGCCCGTCGTCACCGTGGCGATCACCCCCGACACGTGGAAGCGCTCGGCCAGCAGATAGGAGCCCCACGCACACAGCGGGCCGGCGGCGATGACCAGGCTGTCTTCGTCGAGATGGCGCATCAGGATGACCCAGGCGCCCCCCACGAACGCGCCGACCAGTGCGCCGCCCAGCGCCAGCAGTGCGAAGCTGCCGAGGGCTTCGGCCGGACTGAACAGGCCCGTCACGCCCGCGGCCACCGCGAAGCGGAACAGCACGAGGCCCGTTGCGTCGTTGAACAGGCTCTCGCCCTCCAGGAGGATCAGGAGGCGGCGCGGCAGTTTCACCTGCTGCAGCGCTGCGCGGGCCGACACCGCATCCGGCGGCGCGACCAGCGCGCCCAGGGCCGCGCAGGCCGCCCAGGGCAGGGCGGGCACGAGCCAGTGCGCGACGAGGGCCACCACGGTCGTGGTGAAGAGCACCGCCCCGATCGCCAACGCGCCGACGCCCAGCATGTGCCGGCGCAGATGGTCGAGTGAAATGCCAAGGGCGCTGTCCATCAGCAACGGGGGCAGGAAAATCACCAGCACCAGTTCCGGATCGATATGCACCTCGGGCAGGCCGGGCAGAAAGGCGATGAAGCCGCCGCCGATGATCAGGGCGACGGCCGGGGGCAGCCCGAGCTTGTGCCCGACGTAGTGCAAGACAAGGATCGCCAGGAGCAGCGCGATCATCAATTCGAAAATGGCCATGGTGAGGGTTCTGTAGTCGGCGCTTCAGCGCTTCGGTGGCGAGTGGCCCATGAGCGCTTCCGCCGGATGGAAGGCGCACTGAGCGGCCCGGTTTCCAGGCGCCGGGCAGCGGCGGCGCCCGGCCGGGAGTGGGAAGGGCGCCACGTCTATGTCGTGATCCGGGAAAAGTCGATGCACACG
This sequence comes from Burkholderia sp. Se-20373, assembly GCF_017104705.1. Taxonomy (NCBI): domain Bacteria; kingdom Pseudomonadati; phylum Pseudomonadota; class Betaproteobacteria; order Burkholderiales; family Burkholderiaceae; genus Burkholderia; species Burkholderia sp. Se-20373. The sequence goes on from NZ_JAAGPH010000004.1 coordinate 114,998, forward strand.
ATGTGAATCGCGAGAATCATCGCGGCCCCGTTCGTCGGCCGGCCATTTCGCGCGCTCGGCCGAAATATCTCGTCGCCCGGGGTGATGGGCATCCCGCTCATCGCGCATAACCCTGGCCGTCGGGCAAATCCTTTGTGCCAGTTTTGATAGCCATAATGTCCGCCCGTCGAATCCCGCCACGACAGCACTACCGTGCCGGCCGTCGGTTGATCGAGGATATCGATCGTTGCGCTGCATCTCGATCGATCGCCCGAAGTCATCTTTCTGCGTGAATCGACCGCGCCGTCCTTGCGCTGCCGGTTGATGCGCGCGCCGTCGCTGCATGCGTTGAGCGCGTGCATCATGTGGCGCCAGCGTTCCTCCGGTTCGATTGCGCCGATCGGAATCAACGTGACGCAGCCGATCCGTGAATCGTCGCTGCTTTCCCGTTCGTGAGCATCGCCATCGATCGACGAAGAGACATTGCCCTGATTGCTCATTTCGACCCTCGCTGCGCGCATGCGGTTGACCAGATCTCTGGAAATGACGTTTTTCCGACAACGATTCGAAAACAACGGAATCACGGCGCGGCCGCCGGCGTGCAATGCGCGTCGGCCTGTTGCTACGAGCCCGTTCTGCGCGCCAGTCTGACGAGATCGACGAGCGTCGCGACCAGCGCGGCCAGCAATACGGCCGCCAGCATCAGATAGCTCGGCGTCTCCCGGATCACCACCGCGATCGGGTTGCCGGTCGCGGGAGACGACACGGCCAGGAGCAGGCCGTAGGCGACGAACCATCCGGTCGCGATCGTCAGCACGACGGCGACCATCAGGAGTCCGACGATCCGTGCCGCGCCCCGTCGCGATCCGTGACGCGCGTTCACTGGGTGCTGCGCAGCCGGTAGCCGACCCCGCGCATTACTTCCGGCATCCCGGACGCGCCCGCGCATTCGAGCTTCTTGCGCAGCCGGCTGATGTGGCTGTCGACGGTGCGCTCCAGCGCATCGACGTCGGCGAGGCAGGCGTCGATCAGTTCGCTGCGCGTGAACACGCGGTTCGGCGAGCCGGCCAGGTGCGCGAGCAGCCGGAATTCGGTCAGCGTCAGCGAGACGCCGGTTGCTCCGGTGTCGGTGCGGACCGTGGTCAGATAGCTTTGCGTGTCGATTTCAAGGTTGCCGACCTTGATGAAGCGCCCGGACGTGGCCGTTTCGAAACGACGCAGGATCGCGCGGATGCGCGCGACCACCTCGGCCGGATTGAACGGCTTCGTGATGTAGTCGTCCGCGCCGAAACGCAGCCCCTGCAAGCGATCGATCTCGCGGTCGAGCGCCGTGATGATGACGATCGGCGTGTCGCTGCGGCGGCGCAGTTCGACCAGGACCTCCCAGCCGTCCTTCTTCGGCATCCTGACGTCGAGCAGGATCAGGTCGGGCTTCAGGACGGGCTCCACGTCGAGCACGGCCTGGCCGTGATCCACGCGGTAGGTGCGAAAGCCGTCGTGGGCGAGATACGCGTCGAGTATGTCGGCGATCTCCGGATCGTCTTCGGCAATGAGTATCAGAGGGTTCATCGGGTTCACTGGAAGTGAGCGTGTTGGCGATCCGGCGGCGCGGCACGTGCGCCGCCGGACTTCACCGTGCTTTCAGTCGTCGCGAACGGATGGGCGACGGCCCATTGCTCAGTTTTTTGCCACGCTGTTGGCGGGAGGCACGTCGGTGTCGGTCAGCCCGCCACCGAGCGCCTTGTAGAGCGCGACCGCGTTGCCCAGTTCGGCGTTGCGCAGATCCAGCAACGTCTGGCGCGCGGCATACAGCTGGCGCTGCGAGTCGAGCAGTTCCAGCCGATCCTCGATGCCGGCGCGATAGCGCAGGTTCACGAGATCGGTCCGGCGCTCGGCGCTCCTGACGACCTTGGTCTGCGCGTCGATCTGGCGGCTGAAGGTCTCGCGCCCGGCGAGGCCGTCGGCCACTTCGCGGAACGCCGTCTGGATCGAGCGTTCGTACTCGACGACCGCGCTGGACTTGCGCACTTCCGCGAGATTCAGCTCGGAACGCAGCCGGCCGCCCTGGAAGATCGGCAGCGTGACCTGCGGCGCGAAACTCCACACGCGCTGGCCGCCGTCGAACATGCTGCCCAGCCCCGGGCTGAGGAAGCCGATCGACGACGTCAGCGACAGGCGCGGGAAGAATGCCGCGCGCGCCGCGCCGATGTCGGCGTTGGCGGCGACGAGATTCTGCTCGGCCTGCTGGATGTCCGGCCGGCGGTACAGCAATTCCGACGGCAGTCCGGCCGGCAGCTTGGTCATCACCGGCTGGCGTTCCAGCGACAGCGGATCGGGCAGGTTCTTCGGCAGGTCGGTGCCGACCAGCAGCCGCAGCGCGTTGCCCGCCTGCTCGACGGCGCGCGAACGCGCCTCGAGATCGGCGCTGGCGCTCGCGACCTGGCCTTCGGCCTGCGCGATGTCGACGCCGCTCGCCTGGTCGGCGAGCTTGAGGCGCCGCGCGAGGTCGAGCGACTGGCGCCAGTCGTTCAGCGTGCGTTCCGACAGCGCGCGCTGCTCTTGCGCGAGACGCTCGGCGAAATACGCGTTGGCCACGGAGCCGACGAGCGCGATCTGTACCGCCCGGCGGCCGTGATCGGTCGCGAGGTAGCGCGCGAACGCCGCATCCGACAGCGACTTCACGCGGCCGAACAGGTCGATCTCGAACGCGCTGAGACCGATGTTCACGCCGTACTGGTTCTGCGTGTTCTCGAGCAGCGGCGGGTTCGATTGCGAGTCGGCGGCCGTGCGCTGGCGCGTGAAGCTCGCGCCGGCGCCGATCGACGGCAGGCGCGCGGAACGCTGGATGCCGTACTGCGCTTCGGCAGCCTGGACGTTCAGCGCGGCCAGGCGCAGGTCGCGGTTGTTCTCGAGCGCGAGCTCGATCAGGCGCTGCAGGCGACGGTCGCCGAACATCGAGCGCCAGCCGAGATCGGCCGCGTTCGCGTGCTGGTCGGCCGCGACCGCGGTCGTATAGGCGGTCGGCACCGGCAGCTCGGGCTTGACCAGCTTCGGCGCCATCGAGCACGCCGACAGCGCGAGCGTGGCGGAAACCGCTGCGGAAAGAATGAGTAATCGCATCGCATCAACCTTCATGTTCGTGGGTCACGGCGGCGGGCTTCTTGCCGGATGCGCGCCATGCCGAGAGGCGTTCCTGGATGCTCATCACGAACACGTAGAAAACCGGAACGAAGAAAATGGCCAGCACGGTGGCGGTCACCATGCCGCCGAACACGCCGGTGCCGATCGCGTGCTGCGTTTCGGCGCTGGCGCCGGTCGCGATCATCAGCGGGACGACGCCGAGGCCGAACGCGAGCGAGGTCATCAGGATCGGGCGCAGCCGCAGCTTGGATGCCTGCACGGCCGACTCGATCAGCCCCATGCCTTCCTCGCGCAACTGCTTCGCGACTTCCACGATCAGGATCGCGTTCTTCGCCGACAGCCCGATCACGGTGATCATCCCGACCTTGAAGAACACGTCGTTCGGCATCCCGCGCAACATCACCGCGGCGAGCGCGCCGATCAGGCCGAGCGGCACCACCAGCATCACCGACAGCGGAATCGCCCAGCTCTCGTAGAGCGCCGCGAGCACCAGGAACACGACGACCATCGACAGCGCCATCAGCATCGGCGCCTGCGAAGCCGACTCACGCTCCTGCAGCGACTGGCCGGTCCACGCGACCGTGAAGCCCGGCGGCAACTGCGCGGCCAGATGCTCCATCTCGGCCATCGCCGCGCCGCTGGAGTAGCCGGGGGCCGAGCCGCCGGAGATCCGTGCGGACGGGTAACCCTGGAAGCGCACCAGCTGCAGCGGGGTTTCCGACCAGACCGGACGCACCACTTCGGACAGCGGCACCATGCCGCCGGTCGCGTTGCGCACGTAGAGCTTCATCACGTTCTCGATCTGCATGCGGGCCGGCGCATCCGCCTGGATGATCACCTGCTGCATGCGGCCCGCGTTCGGGAAGTCGTTCACGTAGGTCGAACCCATCGCGGCCGACAGCGTGTCGCTGATGGTCGTGAACGACACGCCGAGCGCTTCGGCCTTGTCGCGGTCGATGTCCAGCTTCACGCTCGTGCCGGCCGGCAGGCTGTCCGGATAGACGCCGGTCACCACCTTGCTTTGCGCGGCCAGTTCGAGCAGCTTGGCTTCAGCCGCCTTGAGTGCCGCGTAGCCCTGGTTCGCGCGATCCTGCAGGCGCATCGTGAAGCCCGAGCTGGTGCCCAGCCCGTCGATCGCCGGCGGCAACAGGCTCATGACCATGCCTTCCGTCACGCCGCCCATCGCGGCCTGCGCGCGCATCGCTTCGTCCATCGCGTTTGCCCCGTCGCGCTTGTCCCAATCCTTGAGCACCGCGTAGTTCAGCGCCGCGTTGGAGCCGAGGCCCGAGAAGCCGTAGCCGATGATGGAGATGCTCGACTCGATGCCCGGACGCGACGCGAGATGCTTCTCGAGGGTCTTGACCACGTCGCCCGTGCGCTCGACGGTCGAATCCGACGGGAGCAGGAAGCCGGTCATGAAGTAGCCCTGGTCTTCCTCGGGCAGGAACGACGACGGCAGCATGCGGAAGCCGAACACCAGCGCGGTGGAAATCGCGACGAACAGCAGCATCACGCGGCCCGTGCGGCCGACCAGCTTGCCGACGCGCGTTTCGTACCAGCTCGTCATGCGGTCGAAGCGGCGGTTGAACCAGCCGAAGAAGCCGCGCTTCTCGTGGTGGCCATGCTCGACCGGCTTGAGCATCGTCGCGCACAGGGCCGGCGTCAGCGTCAGCGCGAGCAGGGCCGAGAACATGATCGACACGGCCATCGACATCGTGAACTGCTGGTAGATCACGCCGACCGACCCGCTCGACATCGCCATCGGCAGGAACACGGCCGTCAGCACCAGCGTGATGCCGATGATCGCGCCGGTGATTTCCTTCATCGCCTTGATCGTCGCGTCCTTCGGCGACAGGCCTTCTTCCACCATCAGGCGTTCGACGTTCTCCACGACGACGATCGCATCGTCGACGATGATGCCGATCGCGAGCACCATGCCGAACATCGTCAGCACGTTGATCGAGAAGCCCGTCATCAGCATGACCGTGAAGGTGCCGAGCATCGCCACCGGCGCGACGATCGCCGGGATCAGCGTGTAGCGCACGTTCTGCAGGAACAGGTACATCACCAGGAACACGAGCACCATCGCTTCGATCAGCGTGTAAATCACCTTCTCGATCGAGATCTTCACGAACGGCGCGGTATCGAACGGGATCGAGTAGGTCATGCCGGACGGCATCGTCTTGGCGATCATGTCCAGTTGCTCGCGCACGGCCTCGGCGGTCTTCACCGCGTTGGCGCCCGGCGCCAGCTGCACGCCGGCGAAGGTCGCGGGTTTGCCGTTTTCGCTGTTGACGAAGGTGAACGACTGCGGGCCGAGCTCGACCCGCGCGACGTCGCCGAGCACGACCTTCGAGCCGTTCGCGTTCGCGCGCAGCACGATCTTCGCGAACTGCTCGGGCGACGTGAGCTGGCCTTGCGCGGTGAGCGGGACCGTCACGCGCTGGCCCGGCAGCGCGGGCGCCGCACCGAGGCTGCCCGGGGCGATCTGCACGTTCTGCTGGGCGACGGCCGTCGTCAGGTCGTTCATCGACAGGCCGTAGGTGATCAGCTTCTGCGGATCGACCCAGATGCGCATCGCCTGTTCGGAGCCGAACAGCTGCACCTTGCCGACGCCTTCGACACGGCGCAGGTCCTCGACGACGTTGCGCGCCATGTAGTCGGCCAGTGCGTTTTCGTCATAGCGGCCGCTGTCCGACTTCAGGCCGACGAACAACAGGAAGCCGGTGGAGGCAGACTCGACGATCACGCCGTTTTGCCGCACGACGGGCGGCAGGCGCGGCTCGACCGACTTGAGCTTGTTCTGCACCTCGACCTGCGCCATCGCCGAATCGGTGCCGGGCTTGAAGGTCGCGGTGATCTTCGCCTGGCCGGACGTATCCGACGCCGATTCGAAGTACAGCAGGTTCCGGACGCCGGACAGCTCGCGCTCGATGAGGCTCAGCACGCTGTCGGTCATCGTCTGCGGCGTGGCGCCCGGGTAGGTGGCGGTAATGGTGACGGTCGGCGGCGCGACCGACGGATAGCGCGCAACCGGCAGTTCGGGGATGGCGATCAGGCCCAGCAGGATGATGAAGAGGGCGATCACCCACGCGAAGACCGGGCGCCGGATGAAGAATTGGGACATGACTGGATGCTCCCCGTGACTCAGTGCGACGAAGCGGTCTTGACCGCTTCAGGCGCCTTCCAGGCGGTCGCCGTCACGGGCGCACCGTCGCTCAGGCGCTCCATGCCTTCGACGACGATCCTCTGGCCCGCCTGCAGCCCCGACTTGATGCGATAGCTGCGGTTCGTCAGCTCGCCCACTTCAATGGACTTCAGGTGCGCCTGGTTCTTGGCGTCGAGCACCCAGACCTGCGGCTTGCCGCCCGCGCGGACGATCGCCTGTTGCGGCACGGTCAGCGCGTTCTCGAAGTGCCCACGCGGGATGCGGGCCCGCACGTACATGCCCGGCAGCAGCTCGCGCTTCGGGTTGTCGACCAGCACGCGCAGCAGCACGTCGCCGGTGCCCGGGTCGACGTTGACGCCCGAGAACAGCATGCGGCCCTTCACGTCGTAGCGCGAGTCGTCGTCGCGCAGCACGTCGACCGGCAGCCCGTTGCCCGCGGTGTCCGGCTGGGCCGCGAGCGCGCCGCGCAGCGCTTCGAGCGACGCGGCCGGCTGGCGCACGTCCACGTAGACCTGGTCGATCTGCTGGATGCGTGCCATCGGCTGGCTGTCGCTGCTGGCGACGAGCGCACCCTCGGTCACGAGGGCCTGGTCGATGCGGCCCGTGATCGGCGCTTCGACGGTCGCGAACTTCAGGTCGAGCTGGCGGCGGGCGAGCGTCGCGCGCGCCTGCGCGACGTCGGCGGCCGCCTGGTCGCGTTGCGACACCGAGTCGTCGTACACCTGGCGGCTGATCGCGTCGGCCTCGACCAGCGGCTTGAGGCGGGTGGTCTGCACCTTGGCCCGCGCGAGCGCGGCTTCCGCGCGTTGCAGGGCGGCCGCGGCCGTGTCCATGTCGGCCTTGAACGGCGCCGGGTTGATCTGGAACAGCGGCTGGCCGGCACGGACTTCCGTGCCCTGCTCGAACAGCCGCCGCTGCACGATGCCGCTGACCTGCGGCCGGATCTCGGCGATCCGGACGGCCGCGACGCGGCCCGGCAGGTCTTCGGTCAGGTCGAGGGGGGCGCCGGCCAGCGTCATCGCCGCAACCGGGGTGGCCGGCGCGGCGGCCTGCTGTTCGGTGGGCCCGCAGCCCGCCAGCATCGCCGCCACCAGCGCGCACACGGCGCCGTAGCAGGCTCGTTTCTGATTTTTCATGTGGACTCCATAGACGCAGGCACCCAGCGGCCCGCATTTTCGGATCGAAGTGTGCGTGCGCCCGATGGAGTTTTTTGTGCGGAAAGATGGAGGTTCGATGGAGGGCGTGAAAGATTCGCGGAAGGGCGATTCGCGGGCGGAGTGAGCCGGAAGATGATGGGCGCCGAGGTGGCGTGGCGCTATTCGGAAGCGGGGTGGGCGGCGCGCGAGTCCCGGAGTGACGCAATCGTCTGATGAAATGCCGGGGGCTGTGTGCGCTATCGGCATGCCCGGGCCGGCGCCCGGGGGGATGCTATTGCGAGGTTCGCGTCGGTGGGGGCGGCGCGGGATGGATCAGGGCCGGCGCGCAAGGCGCGTCGACCGCTCGCCGGGAGGTTTACCGCGGGTCGGTGTCGGCAGTGCGCTGCGTGGTGGACGGCAGGTCCTTCCGGCTCGGCGCGGTTGCGCGCACCGATGCGGGGCTGTCGGGCCAGCGCAACGCGAACGACGTGCCGCCGCGCGCGGTTGGGCGACACGATGCTTCTCCGTCGTGCGCCTGCGCAATGGCCGCCACCACGGCCAGCCCCAGGCCGCTGCCGCCTTTCTGGTCGGAATGCGTATCGTCCACGCGCCGGAAGGCATCGAAGATCCGGGCTGCGCAATCGGCAGGGATGCCCGGACCTTCGTCTTCGACCACCAGCTGGCACGTCCCGTTTTCGACCCGCGTGTGAATGCGGATCGCACCGGGCACCGCGTAGCGCCGTGCATTCTCCAGCAGCGCGAGCAGCGCCTGGCGCATCCGGAACGCGTCGCAGCGCACGGGCCGCGTATCGAGATCGAGCACCATGTGCTGACCGGCCGCGGCCAGCGAATCCTCGAACATCTCGACGACCGCCTTGACGTGCATCGCCAGGTCGGTCTCCTGGATACTGACGCTCAGATGCCCGCTTTCGGCGAGGCTGATCACGCGGAGATCCTCGATCAGGCGCGTCAATCCTTCCGCCTGGGTCAACAGGCTTCGGAACAGCGCCTCGCCCGGCTGGAAGACGCCTTCGGCCAGCCCCTGCAGCCGCCCGCGCAGGACCGTGACCGGCGTACGCAGTTCGTGCGCGATCGCGGCATTCCAGAATGCCTGCTCGTCCGTCATCCGCTGCAGCTGGGCGGCGAGCGCATTGAAGTCGTCCGCGATCAGCGCGGCTTCGCGAATCGATCGATCGCCGGCGACGGCGCGCGCGGTCAGGTCGCCCCTGGCGACGCGACGAATGCTGTCCGCGACCGAGTTGAGCGGCACCAGGATCCGATGCGCGAGCCGGGCCGACACGACAATGGCGAGTATCAGGCCGATCAGCAGCGTGATACCCAGGCATATCCACTCGGGGTTGGACGGAATCCAGCTTGTCTGGTGGCAAAACTCGCTCCAGTGCCGGAGCATCACGTAGTAGAAAACATAGGTCATCAGCACGACGATCAGCATGATGCCGAGCGCCAGCTCCGCCATCGACACCGCAATCTTGCGGCCCAGACCACCGAGTTTCATTTCGTGCTCCAAAGCATGGCGTTGCGTCGATTCACGACGGGACAGTCGTGCGGTTGGATGGCCGTGGCGTCAAGGGAGGGGTGTGATCGCGGCGGGCGAGCGGTATGCGTCGGGGCGTCGAGGTTTCCCGCGGCAGGTGTGTCGGAGGTGCGATGTCGCTCGAGACCGGAAAAGGCCGGGCTGGTATCGACGGGATCGTTCCCGGCCGACGGGGACAGCGGCCAAACAGCGCGATGTGTGCGGGACGATATGCGTTCTTCAATCATGGTGTCCGCTCGGGATTTTGCTATTCACTTCATCGAGTCGCAATATTACCGCACGTAATTGGCCATCGGATGACAGGATGATTCGGTGTACGTTGGAACGCGCGCGGCGAGTTCGTCGTTTTTCCGCTGCCGTTGGGGATGGTTAAGTTCGGCTTGAAGTTGCAGCGCGGTCTATCCGCCCGTGAATGGCGCCGCCGCGGCGCGTACTGTCGCCGCCCGGATACACTGACGCCTTCGCCGTATGCGTCGCGGCAGTGTGGGCCGTCGGCTGCGGATTCGTGGAGAGATCACCCATGAGCATCGTCGTTCGTCGAAACCGGATCGCCAGCCGATTAGGCCGGGTGCTCATCTCGGGCGCGTTGATCGCTTCCGTCGTCGGCTGTGCGGCGACGGCGGTCGACGACACGTCCATCGCGCCGGATCTGCATGAAACCGTCGTCAAGGTGCCGGTCGATGAGGGGGCGAGCACGCGCGACATCGTCGCCACCACGTACATGCCGGATGGCCCCGGACCCTTTCCGCTGATCGTGCTGAGCCACGGCAGCCCGCCCGATCCGCGCGACCGGCCGAAGGTGCGCCGCTATCGCGCGTTGCCGCAGATCCGGACGTTCGTGAAGCTCGGGTTCGCGGTCATCGTGCCGATCCGCCGCGGGTATGGGGCGACGGGCGGGGTCGATGAAGAGGATGCGGGTTCGTGCCGGCATCCCGATTACCTCGCTGCCGGGCAGCAGGCCGCGCGCGATGTGCTCGCGGCCGTGCGGTATGCGCAGACGTTGCCGCAGGTGGATCGAAACCGCGTCGTGCTGGTCGGGCAATCGGCGGGTGGGTTTGCTTCGCTGGCGGCGGCGAGCTACGCGCCGCAGGGGGTGGTCGCGGTGGTGAATTTCTCGGGTGGGCGTGGGGGGAACCCGACGACTCATCCCGGCATGCCGTGCGATCCGAAGCAGATGGCGGACACGATCGGGCATTTCGCGAGCACGACGCGGGTGCCGGTGCTGTGGCATTACGTGCAGAACGACAAGTATTTCGCGCCGGAGGTGGTGGCGACGTGGTTCGCCGCTTTTCAGGGGGCGGGTGGGCGCGGGCAGATGGTTGTCGAGCCGCCGTTTGGCAAGAACGGGCACGGGATGTTTGCCGTCAAGGACGCGATACCGATCTGGTTGCCGCACTTCGAGGCGTTTGTGGGGCCGTTGGTGGCGGTGAAGTAGGAGGCTGATTCGGGGGGGCGGTCGAATCGGGGCGCAGGGAGTGGGCACTTGCCTGTTGTGATCGTCGGCCGCAGGTCGAACGGTGGAGCGCGTTTGCGAGTCGTGGTTGGTGGCAGAGGTCAAGTGGCCCTTTCCCGCGCTATGAGGACGTTACCGTACCCGTGCGTCTGCGAGCGGTACTTCAATGACCGGTAGTGCCTGTCCTTTGCTTGAAAGGGCCCCGGTCAGAAAGATGAGCCGAGGCCAGCGCTACAGGGTGTTGCAGCGGCCGCTGCCGGCCCGAAACGGGCATTTCCCGTGCCAGATCGAATGACCCGAGCTCACTCGTCAACGGTCGATTGCGTCGCCACGTTCAAGAACATCGCCGAATGATTTCGAGGTCCTCAACACGCTCGACGGAGTAATGTCCGTCGCGGCTGTCAATGTGATACACATCGACCTTCATCGGCGTTCCGAAACGGACTGTTACCTCATAATTTTCCCCGGATTTGGGGGTGAAGCGAAAGGCGCTGTCGTATTGGTCTCGTCCCGGAAGGGCAACGCGCAGCGTCAGCAAGTGATCGGCTTGCATCCTGAGTTCGAAGTAACTTTGGTCGATATATTTATCGGCGATCGGCATTCCCAGCCTCGGCTGTTGTCGATGCGTCGAAAAGAGAATGATCGTGTGATCGTCTTTGAAACGAATACCCGCCACGCCAATGGGTTCTCCGCCCAGCGGATCGCTCGGCACGTAGCAACCCGGCAACGGAGGGGGTTGATAGAGGTAGAACCTACCTTCGCCGATTTCACGGAAGCGAACGTTTGCAGTCGGCACGCCTGGCGGTGGCATGTAGTTTGTTGTTACACACCCTGTCATCGACAAGGAGAATGCAAACATCGCCAATCGAGTCACGAGTGTCGCCGCCGATGCTTTAACTTTCATTGGTGCGCAACCTCGTGTTTTACCTCTACCGTGCCGCTATAAGCATTGGGGATCGCCCACCGTTTGCCGGTTTGTGCCGTGAGAATCATCCGATCGGATTCTGACGAAGCCGAGTAGAGGATAAAGAATCGTGCGCCGGAAGGGACGAGGAAGTAGGTTTGTCTATAGTGGCCCTTCACGAAGGTCGAACCGTCGGTGCTCTCGAATGACTCGACGTTGCTGACAACGCGCTTGTCAGCATCGAGGAACATGACATACGGCTTCAGCACAGTTGCCAGCGGCAACCACGAACTCGAAAACCATGTGCGGACGCGCAAAGTGGTTGCCGTGGACTGTTGATCCAGGGAGAAGGGAGCATAGACGCCAAGGCCGTCTGGAAATCGAGCCACCGGAGAAGTGCTCGCGTCGAAGTCAATCGTTTTTGCCTCGTTCAGTGCAAGTGGCTGATAGGACATCTCTGCGTAGCTCTTCACGCCGATCCGTGATTCAGCCAAAGGCGTAGCCACAAGTTGCCGGGTTGCACATCCACTAAGCGCCGCACAAATTAGCCCGATTCCAATCCAGAATTGCCGTTTCACGTCGTTCCCGAAACTCGATTTCCCAATAGATCCCTGATTACGGCAATCGCAGGCGATTCTTTAGCGCAAACGCGTGGATGAGCAATGTCCACCGCAAACAGGCCGGAACTCGGCGTCCGATGGCCGACGCGAAACGGACGTCTCACCTATCTCGGCGTACGTGTCGCCTTGGCTGGCAAGCGACCGCCATTGCGGCAATCCAGCCGCGGCTGCCACTCGGATAGCCCCGGCCGGGTATGTCGATTGCTCGCCGATACATCGGAAGAATAAAACCCACCCCCGCCCAAACCCCCGCCCAGCCAGCCTTCCCCCGCCCAACCCCCAAATCCCGTGGCCGATTTTGTCACCACATGGGCCGGATATGACAATAAGAATCGCCCGCCCTGGGATTACGATGCCTCACGTCGTCGCCCGGGCCTGAGCCGGTTTTCCCGCCGCTCGCCCGATAGCGCCCCTCCTATACCGTCTGATTGGAACATCGACCATGAGCTATCACGCCCCCGTCAAGGACATGCTGTTCGTGCTGAAGGAACTGGCCGGCATCGACGCCGTTGCGCAGTTGCCGGGCTTCGAGGATGCCGGTTACGACACGGCGCAGGCCGTGCTCGACGAATCCGCGAAGTTCTGCGGCGAGGTGCTGGCCCCGCTGAACGTCGAAGGCGACCGCAACCCGAGCAGCTGGAAGGACGGCGTCGTGACCGCGACGCCCGGCTTCGGCGACGCATTCCGCCAGTTCGTCGAAGGCGGCTGGCAGGGGCTGCAGCATCCGTCCGAATACGACGGCCAGGGGCTGCCGAAGCTGATCGCGACGCCGTGCATCGAGATGCTCAACGCGTCGAACCTGTCGTTCGCGCTCTGTCCGCTCCTCACCGACGGCGCGATCGAAGCGCTGCTGACGGCCGGCACCGACGAACAGAAGCAACGCTACGTGCCGAAGCTGATCTCGGGCGAATGGACCGGCACGATGAACCTGACCGAGCCGCAGGCCGGCTCCGATCTCGCGCTGGTGCGCTCGCGCGCCGAGCCGCAGGGCGACGGCACGTACAAGGTGTTCGGCACGAAGATATTCATCACGTGGGGCGAGCACGACATGGCGGACAACATCGTCCACCTGGTGCTGGCGCGCACGCCGAACGCGCCGGAAGGCGTGAAGGGCATCTCGCTGTTCATCGTGCCGAAGTTCATGGTCAACGACGACGGGTCGCTGGGCGCACGCAACGACGTGCACTGCGTGTCGATCGAGCACAAGCTCGGGATCAAGGCGAGCCCGACGGCGGTGCTGCAGTACGGCGACCATGGCGGCGCGATCGGCTACCTGGTCGGCGAGGAAAACCGCGGCCTCGAATACATGTTCATCATGATGAACGCGGCGCGCTTCGGCGTCGGGATGCAGGGGATCGGCGTGGCCGACCGCGCCTACCAGAAGGCCGCGGAATTCGCGAAGGAACGCGTGCAGAGCCGTCCGGTGGACGGTTCGGCCAAGCAGTCGGTGACGATCATCCATCACCCGGACGTGCGCCGCATGCTCGGCACGATGCGCGCGCTGACCGAAGGCGCGCGGGCGCTGGCCTACGTGGCCGCCGCGCACAGCGACATTGCCCACCGCCATTCGGACGAGGCGACGCGGGCCCGTCATCAGGCAATCTACGAATATCTGGTGCCGGTCGTGAAGGGCTGGAGCACGGAGATGGTGAACGACGTGGCGAGCCTGGGTGTGCAGGTGCACGGCGGGATGGGCTTCATCGAGGAGACGGGCGCGGCGCAGTATTACCGCGATGCCCGTATCCTGGCGATCTACGAAGGCACGACGGCGATCCAGGCGAACGACCTGGTGGGCCGCAAGACGATGCGCGACGGCGGCGCGGTGGCGAAGGCGCTGATCGCGGAGATCGGCGACACGGTGGCGGCGCTGGGCAAGCTGGACGGCGCGGCGGCTGCGTCGGTGAAGGCGCAGCTGGAGAAGGGCGCGAAGGCGCTGTCGTCGGTGGTCGATTACGTGGTGGCGAACGTGAAGCAGGATCCGAACGCGGTGTTCGCGGGCAGCGTGCCGTACCTGAAGCTGGCGGGCGTGGTGCTGTGCGGGTGGCAGATGGGCCGCGCGCTGGTGGCGGCGCACGCGAACCGTGCGAGCGACCCGGCGTTCTTCGATGCGAAGATCGCGATCGCGCAATGCTATGCGGAGCACGTGCTGGTGCAGGCAGGCGCATTCGAAGCGTCGATCGTCGGCACGAAGGGCAACGAGGGCGTGCTCGCGTTGACGGAAGACCAGTTCTGACCGGCTGACGGTCGGGACGCAGGAGGAGACAGGATTTTGACCACACAGGACTTGCTCGCGCAGTACGGCCCGCGCGAATCGATGGAATACGACGTCGTGATCGTCGGCGGCGGCCCCGCCGGGCTGTCGGCGGCGATCCGGCTCAAGCAGCTGGCCGCCGAGAAAGGCACCGAGATCGGCGTGTGCGTGCTCGAGAAAGGTTCCGAGATCGGCGCGCACATCCTGTCGGGCGCGGTGATGGACCCGCGCGCGATCAACGAACTGTTCCCCGACTGGAAGGAACGCGGCGCGCCGCTCGACGTCGAGGTGACGGAAGACCGCTTCCTGTTCCTGTCCGAGAAGAGCGCGGTCACCACGCCCAACTGGGCGCTGCCCGCCAACTTCCAGAACCACGGCAACTACGTGATTTCGCTGGGCAACGTCACGCGCTGGCTGGGCCAGCAGGCCGAGGCGCTGGGCGTCGAGATCTTCCCCGGGTTCCCCGCTGCCGAGATTCTCTATAACGACGACGGCTCGGTCAAAGGCGTCGCGACCGGCAACATGGGTGTGGGCAAGGACGGCGAGCCGACCGAGAACTTCCAGCTCGGTATGGAGCTGCACGCGAAATACACGCTGTTCGCCGAAGGCTGCCGCGGCCATCTCGGCCGCCAGCTGATCTCGAAGTTCAAGCTCGACGCGAACGCGGAGCCGCAAGCCTACGGGATCGGCATCAAGGAACTGTGGGAGATTGATCCGGCCAAGCACAAGCCGGGCCTCGTGATCCACACGGCCGGCTGGCCGCTGAAGTCGGACACCTACGGCGGCTCGTTCCTGTATCACATGGACAACAACCAGGTCGTGGTCGGCTTCGTGGTGGGCCTCGGCTACACGAACCCGTACCTGTCGCCGTTCGAGGAATTCCAGCGCTACAAGACGCATCCGT